>JBEVND010000245.1:0-7832 GCA_040508285.1 Rariglobus sp.
ACCGGTGCGGTGTGGGTGCCGGCCGCGGATTTACTGGCCCGCGTCGAACGCGCGGAAGCACGACTCTCGTCAAAGGTGGCTGGACTGAACCGGCTTAATGCGCAGGACTGGCAACGTCCGCGCAAATGAACACGCCTTCCTCAACGTCTTCTCCCTTCGGTGCGGTGGCCGAAGTCCAAGGACTTTATGGCACGTTCTCCTTTCCTGAGCGTCTGCTTCAAAAGATCTGGCAACGCGGTGACTTCGATTCCTCGGCCCTGCGCCTGGCTGATGGACGTGGATTGAGGATCCTGCACCCCGGGAAGTGGAATCACTTGGGCGGTCCTGATTTTTCTGCGGCAAAACTCAGCATCGACGGCACCGTAGTCACGGGCGACGTCGAGATGCACCTGCACGCGAAAGACTGGAATGCCCACGGTCACGCCAGCGACCGCGCTTACGACCACGTGGTGCTGCATGTGGTTTTGTTTCCCTGTCAGGAAAAGTCCACGACGGGCGCGCGGGGAACGCCCATCCCGATTCTCAGTTTATTGCCGCTGCTCCATCACGGACTCGAAGAATACGCGGAGGAAGAGGCGATGGAGCAACTGGCCGGACGTCCGCTGCACCACGCGGAGGAAGCACTCGGGGCGTTGAGTAGTCACGAATTGGATACGTTGCTGGCCCGGCACGCCGCCTCGCGCTGGCAGACCAAGGTTCGCTTTGCGCGAGAGCGCATCGCGCGGCTGGGGTGGGAGGGCGCGTGCCATCACACGGCGATGGAAGTGCTGGGCTATCGCTTTAACCGGGCGCCAATGTTGTCGATTGCGACGGCACGCCCCTTGGGCGAATGGGCGGCGGGACGGGTGGACCCTGCGGACATGTTCGCGATGATGTCGGATCGCTGGAGCTTGCAGGGCGTGCGACCCCTCAATCACCCGAGACTGCGCCTGCGCCAATACGCGACGTGGTGCGCGCAACGACCGGATTGGCCGGCGCGTTTATCGGAAAACGCGCGTTTGCGTGAACTGGCGGGTGCGCGGCTCGACGCAGGGATTGGTGATTGGCGGAAGGCGACGCGGCTCACGGCGGTTCGCGATCACTTGAATGATGAGATTTGCGGAGAAGTGCTCGGCGGGAGCCGGTTTGATAATCTGGTGGGGGATGGATTCCTGCCGTTGTTGGCGGCCAAGGACGGTCTCGACCTGGAGGCGGCTTGGTGCGGCTGGTTTGCAGGGGATGCGCCCGCGTCCGTGGTGGATGCCTTACGCAATTTGGCTGTATTTGTGGCGCGCGAACGGCCGGTGGCGCAAGGGCCGATTCAAGGATTGCTGGGCTGGATGTTAGCTCAAGAGGCGCAGTCTCACGGCTAAAGAGAGGCAGGGAGAGGGGGCGGACTTGACAAAATTTTTGCTCACGAGCTACCTTGACCCTTTCTATCAACGTTCACTTTCCAAAAGGTGGGCCTTTCGGCCCGCCTTTTTTTTCCCCAAAAACATACATCTATGAGCAGCGAAATTCTTTCAGTTCTCGAATACATGGAGAAAGAAAAGGGCATTGGCCGCGCCGACATGATTTCGGCGATCGTCAATGCCATTAAGACCGCTGCGCTTAAGGGAGTTAGCGCCGGCCAGGATCTTAAGATCGAGATCAACCCCAAGAACGGCCAGCTCCATGCCTGGACGTTGCTCAAAGTAGTCGATTCCGTGAGCAATCCCCGCGCGGAGATCCACGTCGAAAAAGCCCAGGCGATCCAGCCCGGTGCGCAGCTCGGTGATGTTGTTGAGAAGGAACTCGATCCGTCCACGCTCGGCCGTATCGCCGCCCAGACTGCGCGTCAGGCCGTGATGCAGAAGCTGCGTCAGTTCGAGAAAGACCGCATTTATGACGACTTCAAAGACGTCGTTGGCAACATCGTGACCGGCACCGTGCGCCGTAAAGAGCGCAACGACATCTTCATCGATCTCGGCAAGGCCGAGGCGGTTCTTCCCGGCAAGGAGCAAGTCCCCGGTGAAGAATACCAGCCTGGCGATCGCATTCGCTGTTTGTTGCTGTCCATCGACAGCACGCCGCGTGGTCCCGAGCTCATGCTCACCCGCGCCAGCCCGAAGTTTGTCCGTCGTCTTTTCGAAGTTGAAGTCGGCGAGATCGCCGATGGCACCGTCAAGATCGAGGCCTTTGCCCGCGAGCCGGGTTACCGCACCAAGATCGCCGTCGTCAGCACCGATCCCAAGGTCGACCCGGTCGGCGCTTGCGTCGGTGCCCGTGGCGCTCGCGTGAAAACCATCGTGCGTGAACTCAACGGTGAGAAGATCGACATCATTAACTACTTCGCTGATCCGAAGCAGATGGTGATCGAAGCCCTCAAGCCAGCCGTGCCGCGCGAGATCGCTCTCGACGAGAAGAATCACCGCATCCTGCTCAAGGTTGCCAATGAGGATCTCGCCATTGCGATCGGTCGCAAGGGCCAGAACGCCCGTCTCACGTCCCGCCTGATCGGCTGGCGCCTCGACATCGAGGAGTTCCACGCCGTCTCCACCGATCCTCGCGTCGTGGCCATCAGCAATCTCGTCAAGACCTTCGGTCTCGATGAAGTCCTCGCCGAGCGTCTCGTTGCGATCGGTATCAACTCGCCCGCAGCCTTCGAAGGCGTCGGCGCCGACGATTTGGTCGACGCTGGATTCACCTCCGAGGAAGCCGCCACCATCATCTCCAGCGTCGGCGGCGCGCAGTAAGCCGCAGTGTTTCGTTTTCCGTCACCTTTTCATCAGCCGCCAATTATTTAATGAGCATCCGCATTCACGAACTCGCCAAACGACACAACATGGAGGCCAAGGACATGCTGGCCTTGCTCAAGGAGCGTGGCTTCGTTTCTGCGGACACCAAGTCGGTGTCGAGCACCCTCAACAAGATCTACGAAGAAGAGATCGAGAAGGAGTTCGCCGCCAAGGCCGCCGCCGCTGCTCCGGCCGCACCTGAACCTGCACCCGAGCCGGAAGCTCCCGCGCCGATCAAGGTTCCTTCGGTGAAGAGTGCTGAAGATGTGATCCGCGAAAAGGAAGAAGCCAAGGCCGCCGCCCAAGCTCCCGCCGCTGCACCTGTGTCGGCTCCGGTCTCCGCACCGAAGCCCGCCCCGGTGGTTTCGGCTCCGGCACCGGTGTCCGCACCGCGTCCGGTCTCCGTTCCGCAGCCGCTGCCGCCCCGTGCGTCTTCACCGGCTCCCGTTCCGCCGATCTCCCGTCCGGCTCCGGTTTCGGCTCCCGCGCCGATTCGCCCGCCCGCCGCACCGATTCCTCCGATCGCTTCGGCTCCGCGTCCGGCTCCTGTGTTGCCGCCTGCTGCCGTCAAGCCCGCGCCTTCCGCGCCCGCGCCGGTTTCCGCCCCGCGTCCGCTGATGCCGTTGCCCGGCGCACCCAAGGCTCCGCCTGCGGTCGTCTCCGCACCTGGCAATCCCGCGATGCCCGCGACGCCTCCCGCCCAGACCGTGACGATCACCACGGAAGGCGACATCAAGGTCATTCACATCAAGCCCCCGATCATCGTTCGCGATTTCGCGACCGCACTCGGCTTGAAGCCCTTTAAGCTCATCTCCGAACTCATGGAGATGGGAATCTTCGCCTCGATGAATCAGGCGATCGACGAACCCGTCGCGATCAAGGTCGGCGAGAAGCACGGCTTCGTTCTCGAAATCAAGCACCGTGGCGAGGCCGCCCAACAGGCCCAGCAGACCGCCAAGGAAAAAGCCAAGAACAAGGAAAAAGCCGCCGCCGAGGCCGAGGTGCAAAACCTCGCGCCCCGTCCTCCGGTCGTCTGTATCCTTGGTCACGTTGACCACGGTAAAACCTCGCTGCTGGACGCCATCCGCAAGGCTGACGTCGCCGCTGGCGAAGCGGGTGGTATCACCCAGCACATCGGTGCCTACCAGATCGAGCACACGGATCGTAAGATCACGTTCCTCGACACGCCCGGCCACGCCGCTTTCACCAAGATGCGCGCCCGTGGTGCCGATGTCACCGACATCGCCGTGCTCGTGGTTGCCGCCGATGACGGCTTCATGCCGCAGACCGACGAAGCGCTCAAGCATGCTCAGAACGCCGGCGTCACCCTGATGGTTGCCGTCAACAAGATGGACGTGAAGGGTGCCAACATCGAGCGCGTCAAGCAGCAGATGCAGGAGCGCAACATCGCCCCCGAAGACTGGGGTGGCGAAACCGTCACGGTGCCTGTGTCCGCCATGAAGGGCACCGGCATCACGGACCTGCTCGACATGATCCTTCTCCAGACGGACGTGTTGGAGCTCAAGGCCAACCCGAAGACCGCCGCCTCCGGTGTCATCATCGAGTCGCAAATCGAAGTGGGCCGCGGCCCGCTCGCCACGGTCATCGTTCAACGCGGCACCCTCCGCGTCGGCGACTCCATCGTGTGCGGTCCGCACTGGGCCAAGGTTCGCGCGATGTTCGACGACCAGGGCAAGAACTTGAAGGAAGCACCTCCCGCCACGCCTGTTCGCGTGATCGGCTGGTCCGGCGCGCCCGACAGCGGTGCTGAATTCCGCTCCGCCAAGAACGCCCGTGAAGCCGAGGATCTCGCCGAAGAGGCAGAACACCTCATCCGCAAGACCACCGGCACCGCCGATGCTGCGCCGAAGGAAGTCTCCGTGGAGAGCCTCTTCGCCAACATCGCCGCGACGCAGGCCAAGGTGCTCAAGCTCATCATCAAGACCGACGTGTTCGGTTCGACCGAGGCCGTGCGCAACGTCCTCGAGAACATCAAGAGCAACAAGGTCTCCGTCGAAATCGTCGCCATCGAAGTCGGTCTTGTTTCCAAGAACGACATCCTCATGGCCAGCGCCTCCAACGCGATGGTCATCGGCTTCAACACCAAGCTCGAAAACGGCGTCACTGCCGTCGCCAAGCATCACGGTGTGCGCATCGAGACCTACGGCATCATCTACGAGTTGGCCGACAAGGTCCGCGAATTGATGGCCGATCTTCTCGATCCCGACCTCAAGGAAACCAAGACCGGTGCCGCCGAAGTCCGCGCAACGTTCCCGCTCGCCAAGGGCTTTGTGGCCGGCTGCTTGGTCACCGAAGGCAAGATCACCCGCAACGCCTCGGCCCGTCTCCGTCGCAAGAAGGAGATCATTTTCGAGGGCAAGGTCAGCACGCTCAAGCGCTTCAAGGACGACGCCAACGAAGTCCGCGCCGGCATCGAGTGCGGTATCAAACTCGGCGACTACAACGGTTACGAAATCGGCGACGTTATCGAGTGCTACGAGATCACGAAGGTTCGCGCCGCGCTTTGATCCGAACCCGCTGAAGCCTGAAAATCGGGACCGCGAAAGCGGATGCCCGGTTTTCAGGCTTCATTCTTTTATTCTTCAGGTTTCAGCCCTTCCGTTTTAGATTTTTTCGCCATGTCCACCCGCACCCTTCGCGTCAACGAGCTCATTCAGCGCGAGCTAAGCGCCATCCTGCGCACCATCTACAAGGACGAGGCGGTCGCCATCACCATCCTCGGTGTCCAGGTGTCCCCCGATCTTCACGAAGGCAAAGTGTTCGTGGCCGTGACTGGCGATGAAGAAGACGAGCTCAAGTGCCTCCGCTGGCTGAAGCACAACTCCAAGGATTTCCGCTTCGAACTCGGCCGCCGCATCGTGCTGAAAAACATGCCGCACTTCACCTATTCGGTCGACGTGTCCACGGCCCGCGGTAACCGCATCCTGTCGGTGCTCGACGAAATCGCCGAGCAGGACAAAGCCCGCAACGCAGCCCAGCCGCAACCACCGGCGGCTCCCGAGAAGGAGTAAGTCGTGGAGTTGATCTATCCCGAATTCTACGAGCGCTTCGGCGCGTTTCTACGCTCGCTGGAAGGTCGTCGGGTGGTGGTGATCTCGCATGCGCGCCCGGATGGCGACTGCATCGGGTCGGAAGTCGCGCTCGCCCGCGTGCTCCGCGCGTTGGGCATCGATGTGATCTGCGCCAATCCGGATCCCGTGCCACGTCGCATCCAGTTCGCGGTCGGCGACACGCCGCTCGTGCGGTTCGAGGGATTGCCCGAAGGTGAGCTCACGGCGATCTACGTTGATTGCGCCGACCAAGGCCGGGCAGGG
Source organism: Rariglobus sp. (assembly GCA_040508285.1). Lineage (GTDB taxonomy): Bacteria > Verrucomicrobiota > Verrucomicrobiia > Opitutales > Opitutaceae > Rariglobus. Next base: position 6,092 of record JBEVND010000245.1, read on the forward strand.
GACAAGTTCAAAGCGCGTTTCCCCGCGCCATTCGCCAACATCGATCACCACCTTTCGAACGTCGGGTTCGCCGAGCACAATTTTATCGATGTCGGCTCGGCTGCGACGGCCGAGATTTTGGCCGGACTTTTTATCGATCACCACCTGCCGATCGATGCCCAGGCCGCCCAGTCGCTCTATGCGGGGATCGCGACCGACACGGGGCAGTTTCGTTTTAACTCCACGTCGCGGCGCACGTTTCTCATCGTCGCCGAGTTGATGGCGCGCGGTGCCCAGCCGGCCGCCGCCGCGGGTGAACTTTACGAGAAGGAAACTGCCGGGAAACTCGATCTGCTCCAGCGTTTCCTCGCTTCGCTCCGTTACGAGTGTGGCGGTCGCGTGTGCATCGGCACGTTGCCCAATGGGATCTACGCCGCGACCGGAACCAGCCCGGAAGACGCCGAGGGACTGGTGGATTATGCGCGCGCCATCGAGGGTGTCGAAATCGGCGTGCTCATCGAAGAGCAGGGCGTCGCGATCAAAGGCAGCTTGCGCGCCAAGGACCCGATCTACCGTGTCGACCGCATCGCCGCCCAATTCAACGGCGGAGGTCACGCCTGTGCAGCCGGCCTGAATTTAAAAAACGTGAGTCTGGCAGATTTCCAATCGCGTCTGGTTGAGGCGATCTCCGCGCAGATTGCCTCGGTCGAAAACTTGAAAAAAACAGCCCTGTGATGCGCGCTCCTGCTCCCGAATACGACGGCGTTCTCCTTATCGACAAGCCGACTGATCATACCTCGCACGACGTGGTCGCCCGCCTGCGCGGCATTCTCAAGATGAAGCGCATCGGCCATGCCGGCACGCTCGACCCGATGGCGACCGGTCTGCTCGTCATGCTCGTGGGCAAAGCCACCAAGCTCTCCCAATATTTGATGAGCGTGGAAAAGGAATACACCGGCACGATCAAGCTCGGTGAAACCACCAACACGCAGGATGCCGAGGGCGAGATTCTCACGACGCTGCCCGTGCCGGCCCTCACCGAGGACGACGTGCGCAAAACGCTCAACGGTTTCCTCGGCGATCAGTATCAGATCCCGCCGATGTTCTCGGCGATCAAGATTGGCGGCAAGCCCCTCTACAAAAGCGCGCGCGCCGGCGAAGAGGTGGAACGCGAGCCGCGTTTCATCCGCGTGATCAACTACGATCTCACGCGCTGGGAATCGCCGGAGATTGATTTCCGCGTTCTCTGCACGAAGGGCACCTATGTGCGCACGCTCGCCCATGACCTGGGCCAACGCGTCGGCTGCGGTGCGCATTTGAAAGCGTTGCGCCGTATCGCCTCGGGTTCGCTCAACGTCTCGCGCGCCGTCACGCTGGAGCAGGTCCAGAAGATGACGCCCGCCGAGATCGAGGCGGTGCTGATCCCCGCGCACGAGGCCGCGCCCAGCGTGGCCTTTGGTTAAAACGTTTCGTCGCACCTCGCTCGCGCACGCATGACCACGCCGCTGCTCCAATTCGAAAGCATTGAGCAGGCGTCCGCGTTGCCACTGCGACCGCTGCATCTGGCGATCGGCATGTTCGACGGCGTGCACCTCGGTCACCACGCCGTGATCGAAGCCGCGGTGCACTCCGCACGTCGCAGTCACGGGCTGGCCGCCGTGCTGACGTTCTGGCCGCATCCGAGCCGGTTGTTTCGTCCGCAAGAGCCCGTGCGTCTGATCATGACGCCGGACCTGAAGAATCGGCAGCTCGCGCGTCTCGG
>JBEVND010000271.1:0-7480 GCA_040508285.1 Rariglobus sp.
AACGCCGGTCGAAAAGGCAGCACTTCACGTCCATCGCTGGACGTTCCTTCTGCAAACACCACCACACAAACGCCAGCAGAGACCACCTCTTCGATTTCCCCCGCCACGCGCGCCACGTCTCCACGACGTGAACGATCCACGAACAACGTCCCGCCCATCCGCGCAAACCAGCCGAACACCGGCCAACCACCCACCTCACGCTTTGCGACGAAGATCATGGGTGAACTCGCACCCAGCACCAGAATATCGAGGTAACCCAGATGGTTGCAGATAATCATCCCGCCCGTTTCGAGCCCTCCGCTCTGCAGGCGTTTCACTTTCGGCATATCTGAGGTCACGGACACGCCGAGCACGCGCAGACCTCGTCGGCAGATTGCCTGCAACCAGCGCGCGCGGCCATTGATCGTCCGGCGATTTTCGTGACACAGGCACCATTCGAGCGCAGCCCACGCGAGCAGCAGGCCGAAGCCCGTCAACCGTGCCACCGCGCGCACTCGAGCTATCACACGTTTGGCCATCGGCCTGGGCTCAGCTCATGAACTTGCGCGCAACCCGCTCCGGCATGGCGCGCAAATCAAGCCACGTCAGAAAATCCACCGTGCCGAATTCCCGATCCAGCGCGGGCGTGCCGCAGATGGTGGCGCCAACCGCCATATACGCGGCCATCAAACGCGGTATCCGCGCTTCCACGACAGGAGCGCCACCGCTGGCCTTGCACTCCATTCCGGGCTGGGGCGAAGTGCGCCACTCCGGGGCAACCAGATTCCGGACGGCGAGCTGCGAATACACCGCCAGTCCCTCGTCCGGATTGCGCGAGGTCAGCGAACTGCATCCCACCAGATAACGTCCGCCGTGCATCTGCGCGTAGCGGGCGATGCCACGCCACAGCAGTCCGAGCACGCTCTGGTTGCGATGATCGCAGGCCACGCAAGCGCGACCGAGTTCGATGATCTCCGCTCGCACCGGCTCGAATGGCGTGAAGTCGAACTCCTGCTCCCCGTAATAACCGATCCGTAGACGGGCCTCAGCGCCGGTTTGCAACCGGTAGGTGCCCACGACCGCGTCGTTGGTTTTATCGCGAACGATCAAGTGATCGCACACCGCGTCGAACGCATCGGCGTCCATGCCCGAGGCAAACGACGTGACCAGTCCCTCGCCCATCTCGACATTAAATACTTCGTAACGGAGACGCTGGGCCGCACGCACCTCGCTGACATCGGATGCCAGTCGTAGCACGTAACGCTCGGTCTCGACTTCGACGGATGACCTGGAGCCAACAAGCGGATTGCTCATAATGACTCCACCGATGAAGGGCGTCCACCCCCTCGCGCAAGCTGTCACCGCGCACGCTCCACAAACGTCACAATCAAGCGGTAGTTCGACACAGATCCGTCACCTGCGCGTCACCCAACCTGTTTCGTCGAAACACCTCACCCGATTTTTTCTGCGATTAACGAAACGGGTCGCGGCTTCTCCGCGCCAAGCGAGATCGCGTGGCTCAACGCAGTCACAGCCTCCCCGAGCTTCACTTCGTTATTGGCATGGACCACTGCGATCACGTCGCCCGAAGCCACGTGTTCGCCGATTTTCACAAGGCGCGAAAACCCGACGGCGTGGTCCACGGGATCTTCCGCCCGCGTGCGACCGGCGCCGAGTCGCAACGCCGCCAACGCCACGCCCATCGCGTCCACCGACTGCACAAAACCACCCGCAGTCGCGCGCACTTCTCTGATGAACTTCGCTCGTGGCAACACGTCATCCGGCGTGTCGACTACACGCACATCTCCACTTTGCGCTGCGATGATTTCACGGAACTTCGTCAAGGCCGCGCCGTTTGCCACGACTTCTTCGAGTCGTTCGCGTGCCTCGTTCGTGTTCTTCGCCACCTTCGCGAGCACGAGCATTTCCGCGCCGAGCGCGTAGGTCACTTCCATCAAATCGTCCGGACCTTTACCGCGCAGACATTCGATGCATTCGGCAACTTCCAGCGCGTTGCCCACCGCGCGACCAAGCGGTTGATTCATGTCCGTGAGCAACGCCCGCGTCGGTTTCCCCATCGCGTTGCCAATGTTCACCATCGTCTGCGCCAACTCGCGCGCGCGGTCTTTTTCCTTCAAAAATGCACCGCCGCCGAACTTCACATCGAGCACCAGCGCGTCGATCCCTTCGGCGAGTTTTTTGCACATGATAGATGAACACAGCAGCGGCAGACACTCCACCGTGGCCGTTACATCGCGCAACGCGTAGAGTTTCTTGTCGGCTGGAGCCAGGTCCTTGGTTTGTCCGATCAACGCACACCCGACTGACTCCACGCGCTCTCGATATTCGTCCATCGACAGCCCGACGCGGAATCCAGGAATCGACTCCAGTTTGTCGAGCGTGCCTCCGGTATGACCGAGGCCGCGTCCGCTGATCATCGGCACCGCCACGCCACACGCTGCGACCATCGGCGCGAGGTGGATGGACACTTTGTCGCCCACGCCGCCCGTTGAGTGCTTGTCCACTTTCGGCGCCCGCACCGATGACAGATCCGCGACCACGCCCGAGTTCATCATCGCATGCGTCAACGCCACGGTTTCGTCCGTCGTCATCCCGCGCAAAAAAATCGCCATGAGCATCGCACTCAATTGGTAGTCAGCCCACGACCCATCCGTCGCGCCGCGCACGAATGCCCCGATCTCGTCGGCCGACAACGCCAGTCCGTCGCGTTTCCGTGCAATCACCAGCTGCGGCAACAACGTCGTGCTCATCCTTCCACCTCACTCGTGCCCGCGACGCAGGGCAAGCCCGTGCCCGCGGCGCAGGTGCGTTTCGTTTTTGTTAAAGCGAACTTCGCTATTACGAAACCAGCTCCCGTTGTTCCTCCCGTCGGTGCCGAGCATGTTAAGTCCCATGCAAACCCCGCGCCTTAAGACTTCCTTTCTGGTTCTGACCGTCCTTCTCGCTTTCTGCACCAGCTCCGTTCGCGCCGATATTATCTTCGGGAATCTGGGCGGTTATACCAATGACGGCGGCCAGGGCGGTGTGGGCACACCGATCAACGCCGTCAATGACTCCGGCGGCAACAACTCCGTCCTAGGCAAAGGTGTCGGGTTTACCATGGGCCTGGCCGCTTACGACGTCACCAGCATTACCCTGCGTCTGAACAACGTGAACGACACTCCCGGTGTCGATGTCCCGACCGTAGCGATCTACACCACCAGGACCGGCACCCCTACCAACGGCTCTTCCCAAGCCCAGGCCCTCAGCCTGCTCGGCACATTCAACAACCCCTCGTTCACGGCCGGCAGCACTGCGGCCAACTACACGTTTACGCCCGCCGCCCCGATTACACTCAACGCGGGCACCCGTTATCTCATCATTGTCCGCCAGGCGAACTTCGTGCCCAACACCACGCAGGAATTCAACTGGCTCAATGGCAACCCTACGGTCACCCCCGCGGGCGTTGCCGGATCGGCTTACGCTGTCTACGGCACAAGCTCGACTCCTTCCACCTGGAACCAAACCACGGCCCAATACAACTGGTTCCAGATCGAAGGCACCGTCTCCGCCATCCCCGAGCCCGGCACCTATGCTATGCTCTTGGGCGCCGCCGCTCTCGCATTTACCGTTACCCGTCGCTCCCGCCGCCACACTTCCTAACCGAAGTCACGTCGCAGAGCTTAGGAGCCGGCGAGAAACTGCCGCGGGGACACTCCGCTGCCTTTCTTAAACCAGACCGAAAAATGGGAGAGCGAACGGAAGCCGAGCTCCGCCGCGACTTCCTTCACGCTCGCCCCGCGCTGACGGAGATGCCGGCGCGCATGATCGATGCGCCGAGCATCGAAGTAATCGTGGGGCGCCTGATGTAGCTCGGCTTTGAACAACTGCTGCACTCGTCGCCAGCTCACCGACAGCCCGAGATCCTTCGCTATGTCCTTGAATGGGGAGCTTAACGGATACCGATCCACGCGATCTTTTACCTCACGCACAATCTCGCTCCGCGCCATGGGAAACGCGGGCCGTAAATCCTGATCGTCGAACACCCGCTGGAGGTGTCCGAGCCATTCCCAAAAAGCGAGCTGCTGCCGGATTGCGTCGCCCGCATCGGACGGCGGCAAATGCGTCGCTGAGACGAAATCGATCTCGCGCCGGTCCGGATAAAATCGCTTCAACAACCTCAGCGTCGCGACACGCAATCTGCGACACGACGCATTCTTCGCGACGACCTTCGCCGGAACGCATACGTTGAGCACGTGATCGTAAGCCGAGTGCCGTGTCGCCCACGTCAGATCATAGCCCACCGACAGCAATTTCGTGTTGGCCCCGATGCGTTGTTTTCTCACCGAGCGCACTCCGAGAAAGATGTCGCCCGCCTGACAACACACGCTGCGCCCGTCCTCAAACTCCAGCTCCACGCGCCCTTTTTCCACGAAGAAAACCGAGGACGGCGCCTCGAAGAAATCGTCCCAATGCGGTCCGTTGCCCCCGGCCCAGTCACGATACACCCAATGCATCTGGGCATGGACTTCCTCGCGGGAGACGATCGTGGTTAGCAGGTTGGATGCGGATGACATACGGGACGACCAAGCGAAGAATGAGGCGAAACCTGTTTGCCCGCTGATAATGCTTCGGGTCGCCCCCGATGCAAGACTACCGCCCGAGCGCGCCGGGTTCCGCGACTAACACCAACGTCGTGTCGCTCCCTCGGAAAAACTCGTAGTCCACCGCTTCAATCCGCGAAACGATTCCCTCCACCGCCAGCTCCGCACGCAACCGTCCGAGTTCACGATACGGTTTTCCATCCGGCCCGCACACCGGATGAATACGGACCTCGCCACCGCTCACGCGCACCAACTCGCGGCACGCCGCGAGATGAAACGCATAATCAAACAACCGTTCGTAGATGAACAACAGGTGCGCACACAGCACGACGTCGAACGCGCGATCTGCGAACGGCAGCGCGGGCAACGCTGCGCCGACATAGCGATTGTCCAAAAAACCCGCCTCATAGTCCGCCAGGAAAACCTCCGCCGCCGCGCGACGATCACGCTCCGCTTCATCAATCGAGGCGAACGATTTGAGCCGGAAGATTTCCGGTTTCGCCCGCATCTGCGACAACGTGCGTGCGTAGTCCAGCCGCACATGCGTTGCCAAGGTTTCCGGAGCGCAACCATAAAGCGGATCCACCGCAGTCACGCGAATACCGAGACGCGTGGCTTCGGCCGTGAAGGCGGAGGGACCTGCCGCGACATCAAGCACGCGGCGTCCGCGCAACGCCTCGAGATCGAGCGGGAAGAATTCCGCGTATTCGGAAAGCGAACGGCCGAAGAACGCGACCGACGACAGTTGAAACGAGGCCGCGGAGACCGGTGAAGAAAGAGCAGAAACAAAAGAAGAATTCATGACGGATAGGGAAGGCGTTGATGTTTTATGTCGGATCAGGGGCATGAAAAAACCCGGCTCGGATTGAGTCGGGTTCGGCGGATTAAAGACGGATGCGGCGCAACTCTGCGCGGTCACCATCGCCAACCCGCGCACCGCCACCACGCACTCACGCCCAACGCCAAAACGGCGATGAGGCGGAAGCTGGACTGCGAACGAAACGTCATGCGACTACCGATGCGCCTTTCGATCTCGGTGGCAAGTCAACAGGCCGCCACGTAGCACCACCGACACGAAAACCAAAGCGCAGTCGGCCTCAATGCCACGCATCGAGGCGACTCCCTATCTGGCTGCCTCCGCGCCCAGGCGAACAGCCATTCGCCATTTCAAAACAACCGCGCCGGATATTCACCGGCCGCAACCAGTTCGGCCAACGCCGCCTGCACGCGCGGCTTGTCCTCGCGATAAGTGACACCAAACCAGCTCGCGCTCGTTGGCCGCACTTCAACCGTAACGAGCCCCTGCGAAACCTGTTCGGACACCGCCTCGGGCAAATAAAACTCGGACTTCAGCTCGCGGCCACGCGCCTCCAAGAAAGCCTCAAACTGTTCGTTCAAGCCTGTGAAAAACGTCGAGGTAAACGCCCAGCAATTCATCGATACGGTTTCCTCGCCGGTGTATTTTTTCTCCGTCTGCGCGTCACCCGCCGCAGCGACGGCCGCAACTTCCTCACGGCGGATCCCGGTGTGTTCGACCACCTTTTCGAGATAACCATCGACGCCCGTCGCGCACACGCCGCGCGAGACAGCGCCGTTTTCCGACAATGTATTCGAAAGCCGATACCCGATCATCGCGAAGTTTGGCGCGGCATCCTCGATCTCAGTTACCGCGCCTTCGCGCAAAAATGCCGCCAGTTGCCGGAATGCATCGCGCCCAAAAAAATCGTCTGCACCGATCACCGCAAACGATTCGGTGATGGCATCGCGCGCGCACCACACCGCATGGCCGGTGCCCCACGGTTTCTCGCGTCCTTCCGGCACGCTGAATCCTGGCGGCAGGGCATCGAGCGCCTGGAACACATAGTCGACCTTCACCTGGTCCGCGTATTTCGCGGCGACCTGCGTGCGGAACGCCTCCTCGAATTCCTTGCGAATCACAAACACCACGCGCCCGAAGCCCTCGCGGATCGCATCAAACACCGCGTAGTCCAAAATCGTCTCGCCCGAGGGACCGACCGGGTCGACCTGCTTAAGCCCGCCATAACGGGAGCCCATACCGGCAGCGAGAACGAGGAGGGTGGGAGCAGTAGCCATACTTTTTGAGGTAATCGACACCAGCAATAGGCCACACATCCGGCAAGCGCGCTTCGTTTCTAGAACGACGACAGCTTATTAATGCCTGTCACGGGATTGGTTTCAGCGTATCGCTCACGGGCGGCCATCCCCTTCAGCCGTATGAGATCCGATTTAAAAACAGCCAATTTCTTAGTAACAGCACCTTGATCATACCTGTGATTGATTTAGCGTTGTTTATTTTCTTTTAGCTTAAAGCCTGATCCTTACCCCGTTCGGACCAGCTCCTCCAATGCCCAACCGCGAAAAAGCCGTCTCCCTCAAAGATATCGCCGAAGTTCTCGGTGTTTCTTATTCTTTGGTTTCCAAGGTGATGGGCGGAAAGATGGGTAACACGCGCGCTCGTCCAGAGATTGTTGAGGCTATCCAAAAAAAGGCCGCCGAGCTCAATTATCAGCCCCATCCCCTGGCCGGTGCCCTCAAGAGCGGTCGTAAGGGCGCGGTCGGAGTGTTGATCCATTCGATCGGCGAGGAAGGCACCGAAATCGCAGCCAACCTGCTTCGGGGAATATCGGCCGGTCTCGACGAAAAACGCCTTCGGCTTTGGCTTCGTTTTTTTGAGTCGGATGACGAATTTCTTCTGCATTTCGACAAACGCGCGCGCCACGACATGGACGGTGTCATCGTTGCCGGCATCGCTCATCCCGCTACTTTCGAGTTAATTAAGAAACTACATCTCTCGGGCCTGCCGGTGGTGAGCGTGCTGGAAAGCTCCACCATCCCCGAAGTCTCCAACATCGTGCCCGACACGATGCAGCAAGGCT
>JBEVND010000199.1:0-5610 GCA_040508285.1 Rariglobus sp.
AGCGTCAGGTTTGTCCACATTTCCGAAGGCGAAACGGCTGATGAGCGATTCGAGATCGAGCGTGGACTCGGTGTCGGTGATCAAGGAACCGGCCGTAAGCATCTGGTCATCACCGCCCGGAGACAGGGCGAGAAACTTGTCACCGATGAGGCCGCTGGTCTTGATTGACGCGATGGAGTCAGCGGGAACTTTGACGTCTTTGCGCACGCTGAGCTGGACGAGGGCGCTGTAATCCTCGGCGTTGAGCGTGATGGAATCGACGCGGCCCACAGGCACGCCGGCGATCAGGACGTTGCTGCCGGGGTTGAGACCGCCGGCATTGGTGAAGCGCGCCTTGAGCACATAGGTGTCGGCTCCCAGCAGCGCCCCTGCGCCGATGCGCAACGCGAGGTAGGCCACGGCGGCCAAGCCGACGAGGACGAACACGCCGACAATCAGTTCCAGTTTCGACTGCTTCATAGATCTTCTTCCGAACTTACGATTTCACCGCGGCGGAGGGCCGCGATGTTTTCCCGGAGTGAGCCGGCGCTGTCGCGGAAGGCTCGCACCATGGGGTTGGCCGACTGGTTAAACGCCTCCGGCGTTCCTTGAAATTGCATGCGCCCGCCGTCGAGCAGCGCCACCTGATCACTCGCCGCCAACGCTTCCGGCAGGTCGTGCGTCACGAGCACTGCGGTGAAGCCGAATTGGCGCTGATACTTCACGATCATCTCAAACACCGCATTGCGCCGGATCGGATCAAGGCCGGCGGTCGGTTCATCAAACAACACCAGCTCTGGACGCGTCACGATCGCCCGGGCGAGCGCGAGGCGTTTCTGCATACCACCGGACAGCTGACTCGGGAAACGTCCGCGATGCTTCTCGAGGTCGAGTTGCTGCAGTGCTTCCAGGGAACGCTTGCGAATCTCCTTGTTGGGAATCTGCGTGGTTTGCTCCAGCGGAAGCGCAACGTTTTCCAACGCCGTCAGTGAATCCAGCAGCGCGTTGCTCTGGAAAAGATAACTGCAACGGCGACGAAATTCCGCACGCGCGTCGGCGTCGTGCGCATTGAGCAAATGGCCGTCGAAACGAATCTCGCCCGCGTCAGGACGAACGATGCCCGCGAGACATTTCAGGAACACGGATTTCCCTGTGCCGCTTTTACCGAGCACGGTGATCACGCTGCCACGCGGCACGGCGAGGTCCACGCCGGACAGCACAACGTTTTCGCCGAAGCGTTTGTGAATGCCCCGGACATCGAGAAACAGATCCGCAGCCGGAGAAGTCGGGGCGCTCATGGGGTATTCACCAGCAACGACGTGATGATGTAGTCCGCAGCCAATACAGTGATGCTCGACAGCACTACCGCACGGGTCGTCGAGGCGCTCACGGCGCGAGCGCCCGTGGACGTGCGACGGCGGTGAGCGTTAAAGCCGTTGTAGGCGCAGATCGAAATCGTAAGCAGACCGAAGATCGCAGCCTTTGTGAAACACTCGCGAATATCCTGGGGGCGCACGGCATTATGAACCGCCGCCCAGTAGACGCCCGATTGAAGATTCAGCAGCACCGAACCCGAAAGATATCCGCCGAACAAACCCACGAGCGCAAAGATCGCCGTGTGAATCGGGAAGACGATCAACGAGGCAATCATACGCGGCGAAATCAGATACGCGTAAACGCTCGCGCCCATCGTCTCCAACGCGTCGATCTGTTCGCTGTTGCGCTGAATACCCAGCTCGGCCGCGAGTGCCGAGCCCGCTTGGCCCACCAGCATCAAGGCAGCGAGCACGGGTGCGAGTTCGCGGACCAACGTCAGCGAAACCAACGTGCCGAGCAGGCCTTCGGAACCGAAGCGGTTCAGAACGTAGTAACCTTGCAGACCGAGCACGAGGCCGGTGAAAAGACCCACGATCACGATGACCGGCAAGCATCTCACACCTTGTTCATAAACCGAACGGGTGACACGGCGGCCGAGTTTCCGAGAGCCGACCGCTTCCGTAAACGAGCGCGTGGTGAACACGGCGAAATCGCCAAATTCACGCACAAGGTATAACGACTGCTGGCCGAGGGCTCGGATCATGCAAAGTCGTGAACGCTAAGTATTCCAACCCTTCATGCAAGGACGCGTTGGCCGAAGCCCCTCGAACAGGGGACATTCGGCGCTTTGAAGGGGAAATCCCCGAAGCGGGTTAAAACCGCCCGTGTTCGAGTCCGAAGTAGGCCACCGCGTTATCGTGACAGATATCGGTCACCAATTTGCCCAGCGCCGCCTCATCGGCAGGGATCAGTCCAGCTTCCACGTCGGCACCTAGCAGCGAGCAGAGAATACGACGGAAATACTCGTGGCGCGGATAACTTAGGAAACTGCGTGAGTCCGTCAGCATCCCCACGAACTTCGACAACAGGCCGAGCTGGGAGAGCGCGTTGAGTTGCATTTCCATGCCTTCCTTTTGGTCGAGGAACCACCAGCCGGAGCCAAACTGGATCTTGCCGGGGATGGTGCCGTCCTGGAAGTTGCCGATCATCGTCGCGAAGACGTAGTTGTCGGCCGGGTTGAGATTGTAGAGGACGACCTTGGGCAACTGGTTCTCGCGATCGAGCGTGTCGAGATAACGCGAGAGCGCGCGGGCCTGCGGGAAATCGCCAATCGAATCCACGCCTGCGTCGGCGCCGATGCGCTTGAGCAGGCGGCTGTTGTTGTTGCGGAGCGCACCGAGGTGGAGCTGCTTCGTCCAACCGCGCTTGGAGTCGATCTGGCCGAGGAAAATCATCACGAACCACACCCACTTCGCGGTCTCGGCAGGCGAAGCGGCGCGGCCGGCGCGGAGGTTGTTGAAAATCGTCTCGGCCTCTTCGCGCGAGCAATCGGCCTCCGGGAGATTTTCCAAACCGTGATCGGAGAGACGTCCGCCAAGGGAATGAAAAAACGCGTGCCGCTTATCGAGCGCGTCGAGCAACGCGGGGAGCGAATCGATCTTCATCTCAGCGCGTGTGGCGAGCGTATCGGCCCACGCGTTGAACACGGCAGGCGCACCGGCGGCCATGAGTTTGTCGGCACGGAAGGTCGGATAAACGCGTGTTTTGAGACCCGACTTTGCGATGGCAATGTGGTGCTCGAGCGTGTCGGCCGGATCGTCGGTCGTGCAGACGACGGCCACTTTGTTCGCGGTGAGAATGCCGTGCGTCGACAGCGCGGGCTTGGCGAGCTCGGCATTGGCGAGTTCCCAGATCTTCGGCGCGTTGGCTTCGTTGATCAGAAGATCGATGCCGAAGTAGCGGCGAAGCTCCAAGTGCGACCAATGATGAAGCGGATTGCGCAGGAGCTGCGGCACGACACGGCAATAGGCGAGGAACTTGTCGTAGTCGCTGGTGTTGCTGCCCGTGATGAGGTCCTCGTTCACGCCCGCAGAACGGAGCGCGCGCCACTTGTAATGGTCGCCCGCCAGCCAGATCTGCGTAAGGTTTTCGAACTGACGATTCGCCGCAATCTGATCGGGCGGCAGATGGCAGTGATAGTCGTAGATCGGCTGCGCCTTGGCGTAGTTGTGATACAACAGGCGCGACCATTCCGTCGTCAGCAGGAAATCGTCGTGGAGAAAAGAAGAGGCAACAGACATGGCGGGCTAAAATGGGGACGGACCGCTGGGCCGTCTGGTTGGAAAAGCGAATGACGGAATTTGGCTCCGTCATTCGCGGCGGGCCCAGCGGTCCCGCCCTACCCTCACGAGACCAGGTTCGCTTTGATGTAATCGAAGCTCTGCTTGATGGAGACGAACGGATCGCCGGGGCAGGAGTCCTGCTCGACGATAAACCATTCGCAACCGCCCGCCTCGGCCTCGGCGACGATGCGCTTGAAGTCCAGGGTGCCTGCGCCGATTTCGCAGAAGTTGGCATCACCCGTCGGGCTCACTTTGAAGTCCTTCAAATGAATGAAGGGCGTGCGGCCTTTGACGCGCTTGACCCACTCAACCACATCGCCGCCGCCGCGCTGGATCCAGAAAACGTCCAGCTCGGCCACAATGTTTTCGGGCGAGGTTTCGTCATACACGCGCTCAAGGAAGGTCTTGCCGCCGGCGGGGCGGTAAAACTCATGCGCGTGATTGTGGTAGCCGAGCTTCATGCCGGCCGCGCGGAACTTGGCGCCCGCGATGTCGAGTTTCTTGATGAGCGTGTTGATGTGCTCGGGATTGTCGAAATCGATGCCAGCCGGGAACGGATACGCGGTGAGCTTGGTGCCGAGCGCCGCGAGGCGCGCGATGACGGCATCAGTCTCGTCGAGGATCTTCGGGCCAGGTTCGTGCGTGGCGCAGATCGTGAGACCTTCGGCTTTGCAAATGGCAGCGATCTCAGCCTCGGGAATCGGACCGACGCCGCTGACTTGCACGGCGGTGTAACCGATCTCGCGCACTTTCTTCATCGTAACGGCGAAGTCGGCGGCGGTTTTGCAGAAATCGCGCAGCGTGTAGAGCTGGATGGCAACTTGGGAGAGTTTCATGGAATGAGAAAAACTAACGGTTGATACTCAGCGTCCGAAGGACTTCGAGAAGTCATCGCCGGAGGTCTTAACGACCTTTTTCTTTTTCTTCTTCGCGCCCGATTCCGCGATCTTCTGCTTAAGGAGGCGTTCGTATTTTTTACCGTCGATGGGCAACGTGACCTCGGAATTCGTCCACGCGGAGAGCAACATCGAGTTGGCGAGTTCTACCGAGTGAATGCCTTCAGCCGCAGGGGCGAAGAGCGGTTTTCCATCGAGGATGGCATCGGCGAAGTTCTGGAGAATCTCATTGTGCTGACCGCCATGGCCGTTGGCGGGGATCGTGACATTCCAGACATCGGGACGGCCGAACGCCTGATCGGTCGTGCGACTGAATTCGGTCATCTCCTGCAGATTGCGCGTATAGGTGATCTTGTCGTCTTCGTAGACGAGCTTGCCGCGTTCGGCGGTGATCTCGAGACGGTTGGTGCCGGGAGCCTCGCCGGTGGAGGTGATAAACACGCCCGTGGCGCCGTTCTTGAACTCCATGTAAGCGGTGACGTCATCGTCGACTTCGATGTCGTGGTAACGACCAAAACCGATGTGCGAGCGCAGCGTCACGGGCATGCCGAACATCCACTGGAAAAGATCCAGGTTGTGCGGGCATTGGTTGAGCAGCACGCCGCCGCCCTCGCCGCCCCACGTCGCGCGCCAGCCGCCCGAGGCGTAATAATGCTCGGTGCGAAACCAATTCGTGATGATCCAGTTCACGCGGCGGATTTCGCCGAGTTCGCCGCTCTTAATCAGATCACGGATCTTGATGTAGTAGTGGTCGGTGCGCTGGTTGAACATCGCGGCGAACACCTGTTTCTTGTTCGTGTGCGCGGCGATGAGGCGCTCGCAATCGGCGCGGTGCACCGAGATGGGCTTTTCAACGAGAACGTGCAGGCCGGCCTTGAGGGCCTTGATGCCGATCGTGGTGTGGTCGTAGTGCGGCGTCGCGATGAGAATCGCGTCGATGAGGCCCGAGGCCATCATCTCGTCGGCGGACGGGAAGCCTTTGACCTGCGGCACGCGCTTGAGCTTGGCCGGATCCGTATCGGCGACGGCGGTGAGTTCCAGGCGGCTGATTTTGCCGGCCAGAAGTTGATGGGCGT
>JBEVND010000328.1:0-4788 GCA_040508285.1 Rariglobus sp.
GCTGGACCGCCTCCGGCGCCTTCGTCAACGAGCGCTTCGGCGGCATCAGCTACTACCCGGGCGCCGTCATGGATCCCGACTACGAAAACCGTTATTACATTCCCATCGGCTGGGACGATGTCGCCCTCGTCGAACTCGATAACACCACCCGCGCTTGGACGATCCTGAAGGTCTTCCCCAATGGCGCTTCCACCGAGGGCCGCATCGCCACGCAGCTCGACGACATGGTTCACGCGGGCCTCGCCTCGCATTCCGCGCACTGGAAAATCAAAAAGAAGAACGGCCTCAAATATCTGATCGGTGAAGCCGGCTCCGGCGTCTCCATCCTGCGCATCGACGAAACCAACAACGTCATCGTCCCCGTCGCCGTCCTCTCCAAATACAATCCCGGCACCTTCTCCGCCGATCCCGCCAACGCCCCTGATCCCTGGGACGCCGCGCGCGTCGCCAACGGTTACTCGCTGACCAACCACCCCGAGTTCTTCTCGTGGTGCGACCTCAACGGGAACGGTCAGGCCGAAACCTCCGAATTCCTCTTTACCAACTCCGCGGTGAAGATGATCGGCAAGTTCTTCCTCGACGAAAACTGGAACGCTTACTTCGCCTACTACCGCTCGCTGCAAAGCGCGGGCACGTTCCTCCGCCGCGTCAACAACACCTCCGGCAACTCCACGTTCCCCGTGTGGAATTGGGCCACGCACACCCAGCTCACCACCCTGGCCATGCCGCCCGACTTCACCGCAGCCGAGATCGGCGAAGCCGCCATGCTCCATCTTTACAAGGACCCCGCCAGTCAGGCGCTTTACGGGACGTTCACCGGACGCCGCGACGAAAAGTTCGGCCGCTACGGCAACGGGTTCGTCAACGATGACCAAGGCCTCGTTCGTTTGCTGAAGTGGAACTCCGCGGGTTCGCTGCTCTGGCAGACCGGCGGCCATCATCCCGAAAGCGGCTTCAACATGGGCCTCCCCACGCCTCCCGGAGTCTTTCACCAACCCGTCCTCATCCTCGGCAAGATCAACGGCAACCTCGTCGTTCAGGATCGCCTCGCGAACCCCGGCCAGGTCTGGACCGACGACGGTCTTTACGCAGGCAATCTCCTCGACCATCGCGCCGCCGACGGACTTCCCGACATCGTCTACAAATGGTTCCTCGATAACGCCGGCAACGACGCCCTCATCCAGTCCGACTGCATGGTCGGCTCCATCAACAAAACCCCCGGCGGCGACGTCTACTGGATGGCCAACGGCCGTCAGGCTCCCGTCGTCTACAAGATCACCGGCTGGGACGGCTGGCAGACCGCCTCCGGCAGTATCGTCGTAGCCACTACACCCGCGTCCGCGACTTTCTCCGGCACCGGCCTGCAGGGCGAATACTTCAACAATCCGTCGCTGGCCGGCTCACCCGCCGTCACCCGCACCGACGCGTCCCTATGGTTCGACGACGCGCTCACCGGCGGCCACATCACCGCGCTCTGGGGCGTCAATCCGCCGCACGCCGCCATCACCACCGCCGACTACTCCGTGCGCTGGACCGGCTTCGTCGAGGCCCCGCTCGGGGAGAACTTCAACCTGATCGTCGAAACCGAGACCAACAGCAAAGTTCGCCTTTGGATCGACGGCCAGTTGCTCGTCGACAGTTGGAAGATCGGCGTCACGCCCGTCCACGGCGGCGTCAGCCACCAACGCGTCCGCCGGCTGGCGTCCAAGTCGTTCGAAGCCGGCCGGCGCTACGCCCTCCGCCTCGAATACGCGCGCGGCACCGCACCCGCTGAGGTCCACCTGTATTGGGAATCCCCAACGATGGAGCGGCTGCACATTCCCGCCAAATTCCTGCGCGCAACCGACCCCGCGACCGACATCGTCATCGATAACAGCGACGCCGCCTCCCTCGTCGCCAAGACTGGAACCTGGCAGACATCCTCGGCCTCCGCCGGGTATTACGGCGCCAACTACAACTACGCCAACGGCGCCTCGCCCGCGACCCACACCGCGACCTACAAACCCGCGTTCGCCGCCGCCGGCGCCTACGCCGTCTACGCGCAATGGTCCGCCGGCGTGAATCGTTCCGCGGCCACCTCCTACACCGTGAACCACGCGGGCGGGGCCGCCACCGTGCTCGTCAACCAGCAGGTCAACGGAGGCGCCTGGCGTTACCTCGGCACGTTCGACTTCGCCGCGGGCAAGAGCGGGACCGTCGTCGTCACCAACCTCGGCTCCGGCGTCGTTGTCGCCGACGCCGTGCGCTTCTCCCGTGATCACGCCGCCGTCGTAAACGCCGGCCAGGATGCCTTCGTCGCCTGGCCTACCAACACCACGACGCTCACCGGCTCGGCGAGCGACGCCATCGGCTCCGGCTCGCTCAGCTACACCTGGTCGTTGCTCGCCGGACCCGGCTCGGCCTCGTTCACCACGCCCAACGCCGCCTCCACCTCGGTGACCGTCACGGCTCCCGGCAGTTACGATTTCCTCCTCACCGCGAGCGACGGGACGACGACCTCGACCGACGTGGTCAACGTGCTCTTCCTCGACCAGCTCGTCGTCGACAACACCGACACGGCCTACGTCACCAAGGTAGGCAGCTGGGCCAACGGCGTGTCCGGGACCTTCTACGGCGCCAATTATCTCCACGACGGCAACGCGCTCAAAGGGACCAAGTCCGTGACCTATCGTCTCCCCGTGCCTTTCACCCGCACCTACACCGTCTACACGCAATGGTCCGCCGGCTCCGGTCGCGGCTCCGCGGTTCCGATCACCATCAATCACGCGGGCGGCTCGACCACCGTGCACGTCAACCAGCGTCTCAACGGCGGCACTTGGGTCTCGCTGGGCAACTACAAGTTCAACCAAGGCACGGCGAACAACGTGGTGATTTCCAATAACGATCCCACCGGCCACGTCATCGCCGACGCCATTCGCCTTACTCCATAAACCGCGAAAGGAATCGCGACTCAGTCGGCAACCAGATCCAGACGCAGGATACGCTGGTTGCCGGCATCGTAGACAGCGAGGCGGTCGCCGCTCACGGCAACAAGTGACGGCGAGTTGAGCGCCCCGACTGTGTCGCCCGAAACATCCACGCGTCCAAACGAAGCCAGCAACCGTTTGGCCGCAGGATCGAAGCCCAGCACGCGATGCCGGGCGGTGTCGCTCACCCACAATCGATTTGCCGCCGTGGTCACGAACACCTTTGAGCCAAAACGAGCGTCCGCGCCTTCGCCCCATTGACTCCAGCGCGCGGTTTCACGCCAGCCTTTGTCCTTCCATGCGAACTCTACCAACTGGCCGTCGGCCGCCACCACCAGCGTGCCCGGCGAAACCGAGGCGAGCGACGTCACGGCCTTGAGCGGAGTCGTCGCTTGCAACACCACGTCCGTCGGTTCACCCGAAGGCTTGCCGTTGGCATCGATGACATAACCCACTCCGCGTCCGGACGCATCCACGACCACGAGCGTCGTGCGTTTGTCGATCGTGACGACCGTGCTCGTGACCATCGTCTTTTTCAAGGCATCCACTCCGCTCGCCATGCGTGCGGGACCGTCCAGCGGACCGTAATAAACCGCCGGCTTGCCCCAGCGCAGGCCCGCCGTGACGACCGATCCATTCGGGAGAATCGTCGAGCCGAAAGTCGCGCCCTCCTCCAACGCGGGCACGCAATGCCGCAGCGGCGTGCCGGGACCGGAATTCTCCAGCCACACGCCTCCATCGCTCCACACGCGGCCCTTCGCGTCGATCGCCAGCGATTCCAGTTTCGGAAGCGCCCCGATACGTCGCACGATCGAGAAACGTTTTTCCGTCTCGCTCCACGACAGCAGGTGCAACGTCCCGCGATTGCCCGACACCGCGAACAACCCGCGACCGATCCGCGCCAATCCAGGCGAGTTTTCGATGTCGGTATTTCCCTCGACGTAACCGATAAACGAGCCTGACGCACCGCCCAGCACCACGCCGGGATCAGGCGAAAAATCGGCGGCAAACCGGCGCGTCGTTCCGTGCCAGGCATGGGCATACCAATGACCATCGAGCCACTGCGCCCGTTCACCAATCGATGCCCACGGACCGCGACGATCCGCCGGTGCTTCCGGATCGACGCGCCATAATTTGCCCGCGCTCTGCACATAAACGCCACCGTCCGGCCCGATATCGATCTCATCGACCACCGTCTCCAATACGGCCACGTCGCGTTTCTCCCCTGCGAGGTTCACGAGGAAAACCGTCTTGTCCAATGCCGCCGCCGCCCATCCATCGCGCACATTGAACGAGAGACGCGTTGCCTCTACCGGTAGCGGCGTCGGTGCCGTGCCGGAAGGTGCGTCCGCCGGCAGCGTGTAGATTTTTTTGCCGAGCTTGAGCAACACCGTGTCGCCGATCACCACGAGCTTGTCGCGCTCCGTGCGTCCGCCGGTGGGCGCGATCGGGTAAGTGGCCAGCAGGCGTCCGTCGAGGGCGTAGCGATTGAGCACACCCGTGCCCGCGCGATCCCACAGCGAACCACGGCGGTCGTGAACGACTCCGAGCCCCACCGCGGTTTTGGGAGCAAAGCGCACAAGCGAGGCCCCTTGCTCGCCCGAGTTACCCAGCACGCCGGCGAACCGAAGCGTGTCGGCTCGCACCGCACCCGCGACGAAGGCTGCCAGGAGTGTGAGGATGACGAAGGATTTCATTTGGTGGTCTCCTGAGTGACAGTGGCTTTAACGGAGGCGCCGAAGTTTAACTCTCCCCACGCCGCCGGCGTGAGCATGATTTCGCCGGGCACGTCGTTGACGAGGCCGGTGGACTGGTTCGACCA
>JBEVND010000353.1:0-4733 GCA_040508285.1 Rariglobus sp.
CTCCGGAGAAGCGCATTCGCACGCCGATCACGCCCACAACCACGCGCACAGTCATGATGCGCCTGCCCCGCATGACGACCTCGGGTGCGCCGTCACGCTCTTTCAACTCGGCGTCGTTACGCCCTTGGCGTTACCCCACGTCGAAGGTCCCCGAGTCACGTGGACGACGGTTGCGCATCCGACACGTGACACGCTTCCGCTTTCGTCCCCGTCTTATTTGCACCGGCCTGTGCGTGGGCCGCCCTGCATCGGCTAACGCCCTTCTAATCATCCAGCCGCTTCCTGCGCGAAGCACTGTGTCAGCGTTGCTTGCTTAAAGTGTCCGGCGCGTTTTCGCGCACGGGCTTATTTCTCTTTTTCAGTTTGTCCGTATCACCATGCACCTGCCTGTCCGTCTTTCTCTTTTTCTAGCCTCTGCCGCACTCGCCAGGGCTCACCCGTCCGATGTCGTTCCGCCTGGCGGCAACGACCCTATCCTGCTCGAAAACGTGGTCGTCACCGCCTCGCCCTATACGCGTGGGCAGGCCGAACTCACGTCCGCGACCACTGTTCTCTCCGGTCGCGAACTCCTCCTCCAACAGCAACCCACCCTTGGCGAAACCCTGGCCGCACAACCCGGCATCAGCTCCAGCTACTTCGGGCCGGGCGCGAGTCGCCCTGTCATCCGCGGACTCGACGCTAACCGCGTGCGCGTTCTGCAGAACGGCACCGACACCATCGACGCTTCATCGACCAGCCCTGACCATGCGGTGAGTGTGGAGCCGTTTCTCGTGAAACGCATCGAGGTCGTCCGTGGACCGGCCGCCCTTCTTTACGGCGGCTCGGCGGTCGGCGGCGTCGTCAACGTCATTGATCACCGCATCGAAAGCGAACTGCCCGAGAAGGCGTTCTCCGCCACCCTCGACACGCGTTACGACACGAACACCAACGGCTACATCACCGGCGGTTCGCTCGATGTCGCGCTCGCACCCAACCGCGAGACCCAATCCGGCTTTGTGTTGCACCTCGACGGATTCCGCCGCGAAGCCGACTCGGTCGAGATCCCCGGTTCATCCGGACAGCCCGGTGTTCCCTCCGGCGAAATCGCCAACACCCAACTCGACTCCGAAGGCGGCTCCATCGGTCTGTCTTATGTGAGCCCTGAGTTCAAAACTGGTTTCAACTACAGCGGCTTCGACACCACCTACGGCGTGCCCAACGAAACCGGCGTGGAGATCACTGCGCGCCAACGTCGCTACGATTACTCCGCCGATCTCACCCGTGATTTCGGCATCTTCACGGGGGCCCGCGCCAAGGTCGGTTATGCCGACTACGAACACACCGAGTTCGAGGACGGCGAAGCAGGCACGCTCTTTAATAACGAAGGGCTTAACGGTCGCCTCGAACTCCTTCACGGCCCGCTCGCCGGCTTCACCGGTGCCTTTGGCACAGAGGTCGGCCTCAGCGATTTCAGCGCCTTGGGCGACGAGGCCTATCTGCCGACGACAAATACGGGCAGCGTTGCCTTGTTTGTTTTCGAGGAGGCCAAAACGGGCGCCTTCACCTGGCAGACAGGCGCGCGTTATGAACACCGAAAAATCGATGCCGACGCCTTCGAAAACGTGCTTTCGCTCAATGGCTTCCTGCCCGTATTGCCCAATTCGGCAGCCGCGCCTGTTGGCTCGCGTAGTGATAAACGCGATACACTCAGCCTCTCCGGTGGCGTCATCTATGATTTTGATCCGGTTTACAGCGTCGCGCTGAATCTCACGCACACCACGCGCGCACCCAACCAACAGGAGCTCTACGCCGACGGTCCGCACATCGGCACCGATTCCTACGAAGTCGGCGACGCTTCGTTGAAGAATGAAAAGGCGCTCGGTCTCGAGTTGAGCCTGCGTAAGACCAAGGGCTTCGTCACCGGCGCGGTCACAGCCTACGCGAACTACTTCGATGGCTTCATCTTCCTCGAAGACACCGGCCTCGTCCAACCCTTCGCCACCGACGACGGACCCGACGGTTTACCTGGCACTCCTGACGACATCGTCGAGACACTCCCTGCGACCCAGTTTGTTCAACGCGATGCGTTCTTCTACGGCATGGAAGTTGAGACGGTTTTCCACCTGCACGAACAGCCCGGTCACACGCTCGATCTGCGTCTCAACGCCGACTACACCCGCGTGGAAACCCGCGATGGCGGCAACCTGCCGCGCATCCCTCCGCTCAAGGGATTGGTCGCCCTCGATTGGGGCTTCGGCAACTGGCGCGCCGGCGTCGATGTGCGCTTGGCTGCCGACCAAACCCACCGCGCTCCCGGTGAGAGCAGCACCGATGGATACGCGTTGCTCGGTGCTTCGCTGGGCTACCGCTGGATCACCCGATCCGCCGTGTATGATTTCTTTGTGCGTGGCACCAACCTGACCGACGAAGAGGCACGCAACGCCACGTCGTTTGCCAACATCAAGGACATCGCACCGCTCCCCGGCCGCGCCGTGGTTTTCGGCGTTCGCGCCAGCTTCTGATCACAGAGAACAAAAAGAAAGTCGCCGTCAGCTCTGAGCTGGCGGCGACTGTTCTACTGCTTCGGGTTCAGACCCGAACACCGCGGCTATGGCGGTTATCTTCGTCTTACTATCTGGCGGAGTTAGTAGCCTTCCGGCTACAGGACTAATCTACTCACCTTCTCAAAAAAATCATCCGGGTTTTGAAGATTTCTTAAAACTATTTTGTAATCGGCGGGGCCTGTTCTAACGCCTTTCTCAAGGCCCTGAGACTACGGCATTAAACGTCGTCCCGAAACGCAGTTCGTCCCACTCGCTCGACTGCAAGGCATTACCCCACGGCCCGTGTTTGATCTTCACCGTGTTGAACGTGAAGCCGGGATCGCTCCGCGTCGCCGCCGCGCTGCCGATGGTCGGCTCGCCAGCCCCGATCACCGGATCGACCCACACGTAAACGATATCGCCCGAGACGGTCGCATCCACGCGGGCAACGATCAAATGAAGCCCCGCGAAGTTGGACCCTGTGATGCCCGTGTAGCTCGTCGACGGAGTCTTCACCTGCCAGTCTCCGCTCGTGGCCTTGAACACGAATCCGTTCATATCGAGATACGCTTCGCGTCCCGATGAGAATTTTTTGACGAGAAACGAAAGCCAGTAGGTTTCGCTGATCGCACCAAATGTCTTGGTGAGCGTGCGACTGATTTCTTGATGCGCACCATCGGTGTCGTAGATGCGAAACCGGTTTCCGCTGGCCGGCAGACCCGTCCACGCATGACTGCCCGCAAGGATCTCTGTGATGCCCGCGCCTCCGCCGACCGCCCACGATCCCGACCAGCCGAGTCCGCTACTTGCCGAGGTGAGGGAACCTGTCGTGTAGTTAAAACCCTCATACGCGATCAGGCCGCCGTATTCGAGCGGACCGATGTCGGTTGCGCCGCCATTCGGGACCGGATTTCCATCAAAGTCGGTCGTCGTGCCGAGCGCGGCACCGGCATCAATGGCAGGCGAGCCAGCCGTCAGATGGAAATCTCCGGTGGTCGGTGAAACCCATCCGGGCGCACTCATCGATGAATTCACATCCTGACCTGAGGCGGTCTGGTAAGTGGCCAAGTCAGTGTAGCCCGAGCCCAGCCAGTTGATCATCGTGCTGCTTCCGCGGCTTTGGATGACATTATGGTCTGACTCGAACGTTTGGCCGGGGATGATGCTGGCCAGGCTGAACCGCACATTCCACGTGGACCAGATGATGTTGTTCTTGAATTCGCCTGAAACCGGCACGGCGAACGACACGCCCCATTGGGTGTTATAAAACAGGTTATTATAAACCCGGATATTCTCCATGGGCGTGAACGGGCCATTGGTGGAGTTGCCTACGATGAGCCCGGTGTGCTGGCAGGTGTTCACGATATTGTAGCGCACGGTGACATTCGTCTGGCCCCGATTTTCCCACATGCGGAGAGCACTGGCATTGCCCACGCCCTGGCAGTAATTGTATTCGACCACCGTGTCGTTCGTGTAGATCGCGATGCCGAACGCGCCCTTATAGACGCGGTTACCCGAGATGAGTCCACCCGAGCCACGCTCAACGATGATGCAACCCTTGGCCGTCGTGCTGGTCTCGCGACGCACGATGTTATCTTTGACGATGAAGTTGTTCAGCGTGCCCTTGAGTCCGTTGAGCTGGATGCCGTCGGGGCCGTTGTCGCCTCCCTTGTCGAAGAGATAATCGATCTCGTTGCCCGTCACTTCGACGTTGTCGCTGTTTTGGACATAGATGCCATCGCCCTCGTGGTGACTCAGGCGACTGTTGAGCAGACGAACGCCATCCGCGTTGTTGGCGTGAATGCCGGAGCCCGCTCGAGTGGTGTTGGAGCTCGACGCGAAAAACTCGCAGGCGTCGAAGGTATGATAGGTCGAAGCCGATTCGATCACGGCCAGGCCCAGGCTCGATTTCTCAAACCGCAGGCCTTGAAACGTGAGGTAGTCCCGCCCCGCGGTGGAGAGCACCACGTGATCGCGTTGCGCGGCCTCGTAGATTTTCCCCGTCGTATTCGGGCTGCCCGCAGGATCTTTTACGTAAAGCGTCGTGGTCGCCGCGTCCCAGAAATACTGGCCGTCGAGCAACGCCGCCTGCGTCAACGCACGCACCATGTAGGTGTTGTTCACCGTCACCATGCGCGTCTGCACGGGCAACGGACGGCTGTAAACACCACCGCCCACCGTCGTCCATCCCGCGGACGGCAATACGATCGC
>JBEVND010000364.1:0-12680 GCA_040508285.1 Rariglobus sp.
ACCGTGGCGCTGAACTGCTCGATAAATTGCCCGACGTGGACCTCATCGTCGGCACCCAGAAATTTCACCAAGTTCCCGACTACCTCGATAACCTCCGCGCGGCCCGTGATGCGGGCGTGCCCATTGGTGAAACCATCGTCGATATCGCGGAGGAGGCCGGTTCGCAGAACACGATCAAAGACCATCTTTTGCCGGAAGACGCCGACGGAGCCAGCGCCGGAGCGCCACCGCAGATCAATGCGTTCGTTTCGATCCAGCAGGGCTGCAATATGGATTGCGCGTTCTGCATCGTTCCCAAAACGCGCGGTGATGAACGCTCGCGTTCGATGGACGACATCGTGGCCGAGTGCCGCGGGCTCGCCGCGCGCGGCGTGAAGGAAATCACCCTCCTCGGCCAAATCGTGACCAGTTACGGCCGTCGCGATTACACGCACACCGGCGGCGTGTCGCCCTTCGTGCAGTTGTTGGAACGCGTGCAGGAGATCGACGGCATCGAGCGCATCCGCTTCACCTCGCCGCACCCACGTGGGTTCAAGCAGGACCTCGTCGAGGCTTACGGACGTCTCTCGAAACTCTGCGAATACGTGCACCTGCCGATGCAGAGTGGCAGCAATCGCATTCTGAAGGCGATGAATCGCCCGTATTCACGCGAGCGCTACAAAGAGATCGTCGACTCGCTCCGCGCCGTGCGGCCCGACATGTATTTCTCGACCGATATCATCGTGGGTTTCCCGGGTGAGACGGACGAGGAGTTCGAGCAAACGCGCGAGTTGTTCGAGGCCTGCAACTACGACATGGCCTACGTGTTCAAGTATTCCATCCGCACCGGCACGCCGGCGGCCGGCATGGGCGACCAGATTTCCGACGAGGTGAAGGAGCATCGTAACCAAGTGCTCCTCGATATCCTCAAGAAGAACTCCGAGCGTCGTAACGCCGCACTGCTCGGCACAGTGGAGGAAGTGCTGGTCGAAGGTCCGGACAAAACTGGCAAGCGTTTCACCGGCCGCACGCGCGGTAACCGTGTGGCGATCTTCGACGCGAACCCGCGCCTGATCGGCCAGCTCGTCCCGCTGAAAATCGATCGTGCGAGCGTGAGCACGTTGTATGGCGAATTGCAGCTGGCCGGCGTGGATTCCTTCGATGCCGGTCAACAGGAGCCGGCATCCGCAGGGGTGGGCTCCATGGTCAATTCCGGTTCTTAATCTCAGATTCTTCGTCACCGATTTTTCATGTCACTCACCGTTGCCACTCTCATCACCGGCTTGCTTCTGCTCTCGCTGGGCGCGCTCTTTCTCGTGAGCAACTCGGCCATTGTGGCGATGTTCAAGGCGTTCCCTTGCTCGCAGACGGCCTCGATCATTTTCTTCGGCGGCGGCGCGGCGTGGTTTGTCTATAATGTCTCCGGCATGTCCACGGCCGATGTGATCGGGTTTTCGACGCCCACGCCGTTTGTCTTCATCTTTGGAGCACTCGCGGCGCTGGCCTTCTTTTATCTACCGGAGTTTCTCTCGGTGCGCGGGCTGAGTGTCGTTATCCTGGTCGGTTCGTGGCCGTTGCTGATGTCGGCTTACGGACAATATCAACTTCCGCAGCGCTTGTTCCTGGTCACGATTGTTTACGCGGCGATCACGACGGCGCTCTATCTTGCGATGTCGCCGTATCGCCTGCGCGATTTCTTTGACTGGCTTTATCGTGCGCCGGGGCGTGCTCGTGGTTTCGGCGGATTTTTGGCTGCCTATGGTCTCCTGCTGGCCGGCGTCGCGTTCACCTACTGATCCTTTCCAATGACCCCTGTTCTCCTTGTTCTCGCCGGTCCGGCCGGTTCTGGAAAAACCACGCTGTGCGAACGCATGGTGGCTGAAGTGCCCGGTTTCGAACGCATTGTCACCACGACCACGCGCGCCCCGCGTCCGGGTGAAGTGGACGGCGTGCATTACCATTTCCTCACGCCGGAAACGTTCGATGCCAAGGTGGCGGCGGGCGAGTTCCTCGAGTGGGCTTGGGTTCATAAAACCGGTAATCGCTACGGCACGCTCGCCTCGTCGGTGCTCGATCCGCTGGCTGCGGGCCGCAGCTTGATCATCAACGTGGATGTGCAGGGCGTGGACAGTTTCCGCAAAGCTGCGCTCGCGAATCCGCTGCTCGCGAAACACATGGGCACGATCTTCATCAACGTCGCGATCCCCCAGCTGCGCGTGCGCCTCACGGGCCGCGGCGAAACCGATGCCGAGATCGCGCATCGCATGGAAACCGCCGAACGCGAACTGCTGGAGATCGGCAAATTTGATTACGTGGTGGATAGCAGCGATCGCGAAGACGACTTCTCGGAGTTGAAGGCGATCTGGGAAAAAGTGCAGGCGAAGGCCCGCGCTTAACGCGCGGGCGCGTTTGCCCGGGCGCGTCGCCTTCTTGGTCGTTCTCGGCCCGCGCTGAGGACGCACGGCGTCTCGATTGAGCGAGGGCGTTTCGCAGCAGGAAACGGTTTAAGCAACAAGCAACACGGCCGGCATTTTGTGCTGGCTGCTCGCAGCGTTCGAACCGTCTGCGCATCGGCCGGTCATTAGCGGGATGGTCCTTTCCTTTTTGCGCCGCATCACTCCCAAGCAATGGGCTTTGCTCGTGGCTGCGGCCCTTGCCTTTGCCGGGCTGATCTACCTCTACCGGCTGATCGATATCGAGGCGCTGCACCATCGGGCGGAAGGGATGAACGGATTCGCGGTGTTCGTCGTGATGACTGTGCTGCCGATGTTTGGTTTTCCGGTGAGTGTGCTGCACGTCATCGCCGGCGTGCGCTTCGGCACGGGCCTCGGCCTGGCGCTGACTTCGATTTCGATTTTCCTACAACTGCTGGCCAGTTACGCGCTCGTCAAAGCCGCGCCGTCGTTCTTCGCGCGTTGGGTGGAGCCGCTGCGCAAACGCCTGCCCGAGGCCGCGCATACGCCGCTCACGCAGTTCACGATGTTGCTGCCGGGCGCCCCGTATTTCGCGCAGAACTACGTGCTGCCTCTCGTCGGCGTGCCGCTCGGAACGTATCTCGTCTGGGGTTTTGCACTGCACGCCGTGCGCTCGATTGTTGGTGTCATCTTCGGTCACGAAAGCGACAACCTCACGCCGTGGAAGCTGGTTGGATTCGGAATCTATTCCGTCGCGATCGGGCTTACGTGCGCTTGGTCGTTTCGGCGGTTGCAGCGACGAATGAAAGATCAGCCACCAGTGGCAGGTGATCCGATGCCACCCGCGTAAGGTCGTTGCGCGGCACCCAGGCGCGCTGGGTTTCCAGGTGCTTTGAAACGAAGATGTGATCGAGGCGGATAAACGGCTGCGTCGAACTGAATGTGGACTTCGGACGATGGCCGGAGCGTGCGGCTTGAACGTCCATCAACTTCGATGCGGCTAGTCCGTAGGGGACGCTGCCGGGGCCAAGATTAAAGTCGCCGCAAAGGATGACCGGTTCGGTTTCCATGATCGGACCGAGCCAGTCTGGGCCGAGCAGCGCCTGCATCTGGGTTAGTCTTTCACGCGGGCTCAGGCCGAGGTGCGTGGTGATGACGTTGATGTCAGTGTCGTTAACGCGAATTGAGGCCCAGAGTGCGCCGCGCGGCTCGGGCCACCAGCTCTTCGGGTCACCGGGAAGTTGGGCGACTTTGATCACCTCGATCGGCCAGCGACTGAGCAGCGCGTGACCGTAGTGCTCGCTGTGGCCATGTTTCACGGTCGGGCAAAACACGACGTGATAACCAATCGCCTGGGCGATGAGCGACGCTTGATCCTCGGCGCGCGAACGCGAACGCCCGTGATCGATTTCCTGCAAGGCGACGATGTCCGCGCCCTGTTGTTGAATGATGCGGGCGATGCGGCTCGGTGAAACGCGGCCGTCGAGTCCGCCGCACGAATGCGTGTTGTAGGTCATCACGCGGAGATGCGGATTCTCCTCGGTGCGGGCGCCGGCGTGGCGCGCGGCGGTGAGCGATTCGTGGCCAAGCAACGCACGACCGGCGGCGCGCAGATCGGAGGGACGCACGAAATCCGTGGTGCCGGAAGGCAGGCGCGTGCCCGGCGGCACGAGAAGGAAGCCCTGCGTTTCGTCGGGACCGGGGCCGGCGTGCGCACCGCGTTCGGCGGCGAACGTCCATGAACCGGTGGGACCCCAACCGAGAAGGATGAGGTCGCCGGCGTTGGCGTTTTCGCAGAACGTCACGAGGTCGCGGGCAATCTCGGCGCGAATGGCCTCGGGATGCGTGGCCAGCAACTCGGGCGCGCCTTCAGGCACGGCGGTTTCGCCTTTTTCGTGGATCCACGTGACGCGTCCTTCGAGATCACGATGGAGCACACCCGGAATTTTTCCCTGGCTGACGAGACGATGAGCGAGCGCGCGTTTCTTCGCGTCATCCATCGGCTCGGCGAAATACACGTGGCCGACGGGGCCCATCGCGGCGACGGAGAAACTCTTCGTCTCCTCCTCGGTGAGCGCGGCGGATGCGAGTTCGCGGGCGCGTTGACGCTCGGCGAATCCGCTACGCGAAAAGGACGGCGCATGGTGGCGTTGCTGCGAACGGGCGCGCCATGCGGGGTCTTTGGCGCGTGACGACTCGAGGCAGTCGGCGACGACCTTTTCGACGCCGCCGGGAAACTCCGTGGCGAACGACCGCGTGCGTTCCTGGCCGTGGTCGGAGAAAATCCACACGTGGTAATCACGACGTGTCGAGCGATGCGCCGCGCGGTAGAGATTCTTGATGGAGCGATCGATGCCCTTCAGCGCCCAATGGGCGAAGAGCGAGCCGGGACCGCGACGATGGGAGAGTTCGTCGTAGCCGAGAAAGTTGATGTGCACGGCGGGCAACCCGCGCGTCACATCGACCTGGCCGCCGATGGTGACGAGCTCACGCAGGCCGATGCCGATGAACGTGCGCGAGATCACCATGCCGAATTCCTGCGAGGCCCACTGGCCTTTGAACACGCCGCGGAGGGCCTGCGGAATGGAGATGGCGAGTTCGAGCAGCAGGAGGCCGGCGATTTTGAAAACCGACGGGATGTGGAAAATGATGAAGAGGAAAATATTCCTGATCTTCCCCGTGCGCCACATGTCGCCGAAGCCAATGCTGGAGCCGCAAAAATGGGTCTCTTCCGGAGCCGCGCCGCCCGAGTAGATGTTGGACCACGAACTGCCGCCTTTGAGCAGGCCTTCGTTTTTCTCCTCGAAGGAGGCTTGGAATTTCTTGGCCCAATCGGGCCGGAACATCACGGCAAACTGTTTACTCGCGCGATCAAGAAACGAAAACGCGGGCACGCCGGAGCGCACGCCGTAGTAGATCTCGGCCTGAACCGCCGGCGTCGTCGTGGGCACGCCGGGATAAAACGTGTGCATCGAGTAATGCCCGCGTTCTTGGAGGCGTTTGAGAAACGGCATCTTGCCCTGCTTGATGGCCGCCTCCAGCTGACGGCGCGCGAGGCCGTCGATCTGGATCAGCAGCAGGCCGGGCTCTTCGCTTTTGCCGGTGACAGGCGTGAGGCCGAGATGGCGGATCGCCCATTCGCTGCGGCTCATGCGCCGACGCCAGCGTCGGAAGTAGGATTCAACGGGAGCAAACATGGAGGATCAGGCGACGACCGCGTGAGTGAGCACCTGAACTTTTTTGGAGATAAGATTCCATTCCACGCTCAAGCGCTCGAGGAAGGCGCCCCACGGGTTTTGCTGAGTGATGAGGCGCTCGCGGCGCGTGGCTTTGCGAATGTCTTCATAGAACGCCAGGGCGAGTTCAGCGCAGTGTTCTTTGGAGAAATCTTCCGCCGTGCGACGGGCTTCCTTGGAAAACGCGCGACGCGTCTTCGGCTCCGCGTGAAGGCGGGCGAGGTGGGCGGCGAAGATTTTCGCGGATGCACGGGCGGGGAGCATAAAGCCGTTTTTGCCGTGGCGCATGACTTCGCGAACACCTGAGGCGTTGAGCGCCACGACGGGACGACCGGCGGCCATCGCTTCGGCGAGAACCATGCCTTGGGTTTCGCTCTGCGAGGCAAAGGCGAAGACGTCCATCGCGTTGTAGGCGTCGGCGAGGGCGCGACCCGTGTGCTTGCCGGCCATGATCAACTGCGAAGCCGCGCCGTGCTTGGCGAACACGGTTTTGATGGCGTCCTCGGAAGGGCCGCCGCCCACCACGAGGAAGCGGGCGTTCGGAGATTTTTTAATGAAGAGCGCGACGGCTTCCGTGAGGTAACCGAGGTTTTTCTCAGGAGCGAGGCGGCCAATGTGGCCGACGACAAACGCTTTGGCGGGAATCTTGAATTTGCGGCGGAAACGCGCGCCGTCGCCGGCGGCGAAGAGCTTCACGTCGATGCCGGTGGGCACCACGCGGATGGGGGAGGTGACGCCGCGCTTTTTGATGAGTTTGGCAATGCTGTCGCTCGGTGCGATCACGCCGTCGCAGAGGTTGGCAAACTCGGTCGAGAGGTTGATCGCGACGTCCTTGAGCTTGGGCGAATCAAAGGGAACGTAGTGGGTGTAATCTTCGTAACGCGTGTGGTGCGTGAAGATGACGGGGATGTTTTTTGTGGCGCCGACGCGCAGCGCGGTGTCGCCGAGCAGAAACGGATGATGCGCGTGGATGACATCGGCTTGGAAGTTATCGATGCGCTCTGAGAGCGTCGCGGCGAGCGGCAGGCGCACGGAGAAATCGCTGCCGTTGAAGTTCTGAATCGCGGCAACGCGTTCGACGATCGAGGCGGCGCGCTTGGTCAGCGGTTTGCCTTCGAACTCGGGTGCGACCACGAGAATCTGGTGTTTCCGTTTACGGTATTCTTCCGCAAACGTGCTCACCGAGCGGGCTACACCGCCGACGTGCGGCAGGTAGGTGTTGGTCATCATGCAAATGTTCATGGCTGGAAGCTGGGAAGCGCCTGCGATCAGGAGAGTTTTCTGAGGATAAAGGTGCGGATGTGGTCGGGATGCTCGACGAGAATGGGAGCGCAGCCCGGCACGCGGAATTCAAGCCGTGGCGGTTCTTTGCGCCACTGGCCTTCGATGGTAACGCGAGCGGCGCCGTTCGCGCTCTCGGGTTCGATGGCGACGGAGATTGGTCCCCACGGCGTCAGCGTCGGTCCAAACGAGGCGCGACCTTCGTTCCACCATGACGGTTTGACGCCGGAGCCGATGACGAGCGTGTTGTTTTCTTCACGCACGAAACAGTTGCGAATCATCATGAGCCACTCGGCGGCAGCCCAGATGTGCTGGCCGTCACCCATGCAACCGCCGCCGGTGCGTGGATGAATCGCCTCGGGCCACTGGCCGGTAGGTGAAGCCAGCGAGGCCACGCAGTCGATCAGCGCCCAGGCTCCCTCGTGGTCGCCAGCGCGCAGACGAACCTGCGCGAGGTGGATCGTGAGGTAGGCGTTGATGCCAGAATGGATCATGTTCTGGAAAAATCCGCCGCCGTGCATGCTGTGATCGCGCAGATAGTCGGCGGTCTTCAAGATGCGTTCGTCGCCGGGCTTGAAGAGTTGTAGTGGATAATCAGCTACAAGGGAACCGACGGCGCCCGAGTCCATGCGACGTTTCGGCGACGCTGGGATTGCCCCGGGGAAGCGACGCTGTGGACCGGCCGGGAAGGAACGCTCGATCGTCGCGAGGAACTCGTCGGCCTCGCGCGAGCAGGCGGCAGCGAGCTCGTTATCATGCGAACGCAGCAACACGGCCGCGCAGCGTAGACCGGAGACGGCCCAGAAGTCGTCCCAGTAATAAAAATCGTTGGGACCGAGATGTTCGGCGCTGAAGCCGGCGGGAAGGAGGCCGGCCTCGGGCTTTCCTGAGTCGGCGGGAAGGCGCTTCTTGCTGATCCAGCGCGCGCCCTTGGCCACGGCGTCGCGCCACGTGTCGGGAATGGTTTCACCGGTGAGCAGCCCGAAGCGATGGTAGATCCAGATGGCCTCGCCGTTGGAGTCCCATTCGCCTTCTTGAGAGAGGAAGTAGCCGTCGCGGCGCTGGCGGCCGGCGAACTCTTCGAGCGCGCGACGGGTGCGTTCAACTCCGCCGAGGGTGATCAGCGAGTTGAGCATGAACGCGGCGTCGCGGAACCAGAAGCGCTTGTAGGTATAGGGGCCGGGATAGGCGTCGCGCGGCGTGTGAAGAATGAGATTCGTCGAGGCGAGGTTGTAGAGATCCTGTATCCGCTTTTCGGGCACAGAGAGCCTGGCCATCGAGGCGGTGGCTTCCGGCCAGGAAGGCGGAGCGTCGAAGACGGGGCGCTTCTTCGGATCGAGCTCGTTGTAGATCGGGATGCGCAGCTCGAGCGGTTTCTTTCCGACATCAGCGAGCGGGAAAAGCGCGAGGGCGGTCGCCATGCTGACGTGGCACTCCACCTCGGACGGGCCGCCGGTTTCGTAAAGGCGATGCGAGACGTCGCCGTCTTTGTAGACGGAAAGCAGCTGGCGAACCGGCGCGCGATCGAAGTGGACGGGGTTGCGCCCGTTGACGATCCAGCCGGGTTTGTCGGAGGACAGGGCGACCTTGTCGACGAAGCTGACGCCTTCGGGATTGTAGGGGCGAAGGGCGACAGCGAGAAATCCGTTAACGGGACCGGATGCCTTGAGGGTGATGCAGCAATGCGGTTCACCTTTTTCGAGGCACAGCACGACTTCGCTGAAGATCGACGCGCCGTCTTTGGTGGCGGTCGACGACACGCGGAGGTTGTCCTTAAGCTCGAGCGTTTGTTTGAAATCGGCGTCGTCCAAACGGGACGGAAAGAGCGGAGCGCCTTTGGGATCGGCGGGGACGATCCAGAAATCGAGTGACCAACCGTCGAAAATCGGAGTCACCAAACCGCGCGGATCGACGATCGGATAAAAAGGGACATCGGGCAGGCCGACCGCGGTCCAGTTGCGATGGGTGAGATTGATGTGGCTGAACGAGAAAGCGCGCGGGATGAACGACTCGTCGGCCGGGTTGAACTGCCGTTCCACCCAATAAGGCCAGACCCAATCCAGGTTGTTTTGAATGGCCTTGGTGTTAACCAAACCACGGGCGTGGAACAACATGCCCGCGCGAAGAAGCTCGATGGGCTCGGCGACTTCGGACGGTTGCGCAAAGCCACGCATCTTCGCGAGAAGACCGATGGGATCGAGAAATCCGTAGGAGCGCGCGGCGCGGGTGATGAGGGAGCGAACTGGCCAGGAATTGAGCAACATACAGCGAGGACCTTTCCTCGCGATAGTGCGCAATGACGCGTGAAAGTGCCTTCAGCTCCGTGAGTTTACTCGCGAATGGGGGATCTCCCCATGGCGTCGAGCTGCGGTGCAAATGCGCTGCGTAGCCGGCCTTACGGCTGGCTCATCGAGTGCTCGTGCGAACCGGTCACCTTGTTGCCGGGTCCGAGGAGGACGACGCGGGGCTTGTGGCCGGCGACTTTGTCTTCGGGGAGGCGGCAGTAGGCGATGATGATGGCCAGATCGCCCGGGTTGACGAGACGAGCGGCGGCACCGTTGACCTGAACTTCGCCCGGACCGCCGTAAATCACGTAGGTCGTAAAGCGCGCGCCGTTGTTAATATCGAGCACGTCGACTTGCTCAAACTCTTGGAGTCCGGCAGCTTTGCACAGCTCGCGGTCGACGGTCACCGAGCCCTCGTATTCGGGGTCGGCGGCAGTGATGGTGGCGCGGTGCAGCTTGGTCTTGAGGAAGGTGCGATACACGGGAGGAAAAACGTATAGGTAACCTCGTCGTTTCGGCAAGTGCGGGATGCAAACGTCCGCAAGGTGCGTGGCCGGGCCGGTTTCGGTCCCCTGATCCGATGCGGTTAGGTGGTTTTAGCGGTCACTCGACGGTGATCCATCAGCGGTTCTGCAGTGGTTGGTAAACCGTCCGGCAGCGTTGCGTGACGAGTCTCGGGAGATCCTCGGTTCGCATGTGAAGCAATGGTGAGCTTGGTCGGTCTGCGACGGCGCAGTTGCCCTGTCGCCGAACGCCCCAAGTCCACGTTGTAGGACGTGAGCTCGGGGCGAAGAGCTGAGAACGGAGGACTGAGGCTGTAGAACGCTGCGCGGTGAACGAACGAGGGTCGCAGGCCTTTGCTTAGACCGTGGACGCCGCCAGCGAGTTTGCCTGAGCGGGGGCTTCCGCGGACGGGAGATAAGCGCCGTGTTGTTGCAGGCGTTCGCGCAAGGTCGCGGTGTCAACGGCATGCACGTCATGGCTGGGCGTTTGCACGGCGAGGGCGGCGGCGAGGCCGGCGGCTTCGCCCATCGCGAGACACACGGGCATGACGCGCACACTGCCTTGGACGATGCGTTCGCAGGAAATCGAGCGACCGGCGACGAGCACGTTCTTCAGGCCGCGTGGCGTGAGGCAACGGTAGGGAATACCATGCGATTCGCCTTTGCCGTAGTGTTTGAAGCGTGTGGCCATCTCGACCTCGTCCAACTTGTCCTTGTGCTCCTCCTTGGTCTGGTGGAGGTCGATGAAGTAGCTGTTGCGGCAGATCTCGTCGGCGAAACTGCGGCGGTCCAGGTAGTCGTCGAGCGTGAGCACGTAGTCGCCGGTGATGCGGCGCGTCTCGCGCACTCCGAGGACGGCGCCGGTCGACACGACAAAAGCGTTGGCGAAGGCCGCCGGGGCAAACTCAGCGAGGGCGCGGCAATAGGCATCAGCCATTTTGCGGCCCTGCATGAGCGCGCGTGAAATGGAGGCCGGGTCGGTGTTGTCGACATCCCAGATGTGGCCGGCGTTGAAACCGACGGCGCCGGGGCCGACCATGTTGTTGCAAAGATGTTTGTCGGGGATTTCTGGATACCGTCCCGAGGCAAGGATCGCGTGGATCGGGCTGCGAGGATCCCACCAGCCGAGATCGGGCGAATGGCGGTAGGCATAAGAATCAACGTTGCCCAACGTGAAGCAGTGCGTGGTCGCCTGGGTCTCGCCGCGTTCGTCGCCTTGGTGGAACTCGGCGCCCGCCCAGGCAGCGAG
Source organism: Rariglobus sp. (assembly GCA_040508285.1). Lineage (GTDB taxonomy): Bacteria > Verrucomicrobiota > Verrucomicrobiia > Opitutales > Opitutaceae > Rariglobus. The sequence goes on from JBEVND010000364.1 coordinate 10,948, forward strand.
GTCGGCGTCGCCGGTGCAGTCGATGTAAACCTTGGCTTGAAGCGCGGTGAGCCCGGCTTTGTTGGACACGAGGAGCGCCGAGACCGTGTCGTCGGCGGATTTCTCGACGGAGCACAAGTTGGTCTGGAAAAGCACGGTCACGCCGGCCTCGCTCACGAGTTTGTCGTAAACGCGTTTAAGGCGCTCGGCGTTGATGGGAACCCAGTCGAGGTCGTGGGTGTTGACGTGGGCGAGGCCTTCCTTCGCCGCGGTGAACACCGTCTCGGCGAGACCGCGATAGATGATCTTTTCCTTGTCGGAGAACGGACACCACGCGGGGACGAGCGCGCTGGTGCCCGCGCCGCCGAGAGAGCCGGTGGATTCGATGAGCAACGTGCGCGCTCCTTCGCGGGCGGCGGCGATGGCCGCGGTGCAACCAGCAGGGCCGCCTCCAGCCACGATCACGTCCCAGGAATCATCCAACCGCACGGTCCGCGCGCTGACGGGGTAAGTCTTCATAAAAAGGAATGGGCTGAGTCTAACCCATCACGGCAGGGCAGGGTGAACTCGTTACCGACCGGATATGTGCCGTCTGCCGACTGGTTGGGCGGGAGGGGAATTTCCCGCTTGAGACAGGTTGCGCGGCCGACTCGACTCCATTACCCCTTCCACATGCAGCCCGCACCCACGGATGCCTCCCACCCGTTGCTTCAGGAACTCATGGAATCGTTCGAAGCGGGCAGCGGCATGCGCATGAGTTTTGACGACCTCACGGGCATGTTGAACGGGGCCCATACCGACGTGCCGGCCATGCGGCTTGATGCCGGCCACCAGTTTCACGTCTGCCAATACTGCCAACTCGCCAAAAAGCCCGACTGGGGCCGCGACTGCACGCGTAACAAAGTCGCCGTGAACCGCCTCGTTGTGCGTCGTAAAGCCGGCCTCGACGGCATCTGCCACCTGGGGCTCTTCGACATCGCGGAACCGCTCATCATTCGCGACCGCGTGCTCGGCGTTTTTTACTACGGATCGGTGGTGGTAAAAGGGCAGGAAAAGCGCGCGATCCTTCGTGTCCGCCGCTACTGCGCACGCATGGGCTACGATCCCGAGCCCTACTTGGAGGCGCTCAAAACGGTTCATAAGATCGACCCCGAGACGATTCCTCAGCACCGTGAAACGCTTCGCACGGTGGCGCGGCTTGCGCGGTTTTTCTTTGATGCGAGCGGCGTGCGTCCCGACCTCTATAAAGTGCGTGCGCTGCGGTATCCTTACTTGGACCCGCAGGACGTGCCGTATGTCGTCCGCGAGGCGATCGCCTACATCTCCGCGCATTTGCAGGAGCCCTTCATCGTCAAGGACCTAGCGGACCACTTGAACTGCCATCCGGACTTTCTCGGGCGCAAATTCAAACAGGCGATGGGCACCGACCTGAGCTTGTATCTTTTGCAGGCGCGCATCGAGCGGGCGAAGCGCCTGCTGGCCAATCCAAAGATCTCCATCGAAGACGCGGCCGACCTGTCGGGCTTCTCGGATCGCTTTCATTTTAGCAAGGCGTTCAGACGCTTGGCGGGCATGCCGCCGGGGGAGTTTCAGCGGCAGTGTTTGCAAGAAACGGCGAGCTAGCCGGTCGGTTTTGACCACACGGCTGTCGGCAAAAGGCACGTGACCGGTCGGAACGAAACTCACGGGAAGGCGGAGTAACGGTTAGAGTAGGGTCGGTTTATCCACCCCAACCCCGGCCCCGCCTAGACATG
>JBEVND010000389.1:0-7721 GCA_040508285.1 Rariglobus sp.
GCGAGACCAGCGAACGCCACGTCGAGGCCCCGCCAGACACGGTGAAGCTCACCACGGTTCACCAATCCAAGGGACTGGAGTTCGACGTCGTCTTCGTGATCGGCGTCGCCGACGGCATGTTCCCCGGCCGCCGGTCCATCGAGGCCGACGATGTCGAGGAAGAGCGCCGCCTGTTCTACGTCGCCGTCACCCGCGCGAAGAACGAGCTCTACATTTGTTATCCCAAAGTCGCCACGCGCGCCGGCCCCGGCGGGCTGTTGCTCACGCCGAGCCGCTTCATCACCGAGTTGAATCCAGACCTCTACGAACCCCTCCGCATCCGCCGCCAGTTCGGTTGGTGAACGCTCACCCACGCGCAAGCCCGCCCGGAAACAAATCGGCCTTGTCCGCCTCACCCATTTGACGCTTCGTCAACCTTCTCCACTTTCACTTTTATCCATGTCTTCTCCCGTCGAAAACGTCGTCATCGTAGGCACCGGTTGCTCCGGTCTCACCGCCGCCATCTACACCGGCCGCGCCAACCTCAATCCGCTTGTCATCGAAGGCAGCCTCCCCGGCGGGCAACTCACGACGACGTCCGAGGTGGAGAACTTCCCTGGGTTTCCCGAGGGCATCGACGGCTTCATGCTGATGGACAACCTCCGCAAGCAGGCCACCAAGTTCGGCACGCGCTTCGAGCAGGCGATGGTCACGTCGGTGGACTTCAGCTCGAATCCCAAGAAACTTTTCTGCGGTGACCGCGTGATCCTCGCCAAGAGCGTGATCATCTCCACCGGCGCTTCGCCTCGCATGACCGGTATCCCCGGCGAAAAAGAGCTCTACGGCGGCAAGGGTGTGACCACCTGCGCGACATGCGATGGTGCGTTCTACCGCAAGATGGATGTCGCCGTGATCGGCGGCGGCGACAGCGCGGCCGAAGAGGCGTTGTTCCTCACGCGCTTCGCGAGCAAAGTTTATCTCGTTCACCGCCGCGACACGTTGCGCGCCTCGAAGATCATGGCCGACCGCGCCACTTCGCATCCCAAGATCGAGTGTGTCTGGGACAGCGCACCCGTTGCCGTCGAAGGCGTTGAAGCCGGCTCCGTCAGCGGCCTGCGCATCAAGAACCTCAAAACCAACGTCGAATCCACCCTGCCGGTGAAGGGCATTTTCGTCGCCATCGGTCACCTGCCCAACTCAGGTCCATTCACGCCTGCGCTCGACGTGGACGAGGGCGGCTACTTCAAGCCCCTCGCCGGTTCGCAAGTGCAGACCAAAGTCCCCGGCGTTTATGTTGCCGGCGATTGCGCCGACCACATTTACCGTCAGGCCATCACGGCCGCCGGCATGGGTTGTCAGGCTGCGATCGAGGCCGAGCGTTGGTTGGCTGAACACGGCGCGTAAGTCGCGGGCCGACAGCGGCATCTTTGTGCTTTCATAGCGATGGGTTTGCGGGTGAAGTCGCGGGATGGCCGCAACTTCTCCTGAGCCCGTTGATATGAGCGCACTTAAAACCGAGTGCGCGCGTCTCAGCGCGTTGTTGCAAGCCAGCGAGGATCAGCAGCACATCCTGTTCGATAGCAATCCCTTGCCGGTCTGGATCTACGATTGCGAGACGTTGCGTTTTCTTGCCGTCAACCAATCGGCCTTTCGCATTTACGGTTACACCCGCGAAGAGTTTCTCGGCATGACCATCCGGGATATTCGCCCGCCGTCCGATATTCCAAAACTTGAGGCGCAGCTGCCCGGCATTACCCGGACTCATTCGGCGAGCGGCGTGTGGACTCACCGCAAAAAAAACGCGGTCGATATCAAGGTGGAAATTTTTTCCCACGGGATCAGTTACCAGGGCCGGCAGGCCCGGCTGGTCGTCTCCGTGGACATCACGACACGCGCGGCGGCTGAGGAAAAGCTTCGCCGCAGCGAGGAACGTTTTGAACTCGTCTCCCGTGCCACCAGCGACGCCGTGTGGGACTGGGATTTGGGCACCGACAAGATCTGGTGGAGCGACAGCTTTTGCACGCTTTTCGGTTACGCGCGCGAAGACATTTCGTCGGAACTTTCGTGGTGGTCCGAGCGTATCCACGCCGACGATCGGGATCGCGTCAGCCACTCGCTCAACGACACCATTCATAACCCCGCGAAGACTTCGTGGACCGAGGAATATCGTTACCTGCGCAAAGACGGCGTTTACGCCATCGTCGAGGATCGCGGTCACGTTATCCGCGACGCGGCAGGCATCGGCATCCGCATGGTCGGAGGCATGACCGACATCACCGAGCATAAAAAACTCCTCAACCAATACCTGCGTTCCCAGCGCATGGAGAGCATAGGCACACTCGCCGGCGGCATCGCCCACGACCTCAACAACGTGCTCGCTCCCATTCTCATGTCGGTCGATCTCCTTCGCCTCAACGCGACGGACCCCAGCACGCTCAAGATTCTAAACACCGTTGAGCAGAGCGCGCGACGTGGCGCCGATCTGGTCCGCCAAGTGCTCACGTTTGCCCGAGGTGCTGACGGCGGCCGACACGTTGCCATCAAGATCGAGCATCTCATCAAAGACGTCGCCCGCATCGCGGAGGAAACGTTTCACCGGGCCATCCGCACGCGCGTCGAACTCGGCAAGGATCTTTGGGCGGTCACCGGCGACGCCACGCAACTTCACCAGGTGATCATGAATCTCGTCGTGAACGCCCGCGACGCCATGCCTGACGGCGGCACGCTCACCCTCTCGGCGGAAAACGTGATCATCGACGCGCAGTATGCCACCACGAGTCGCGACGCCAAGCCGGGCGCCTATTTGCGGCTGGCCGTCACCGACACCGGCTGCGGCATCGTGGCCGATGACATCGAACGCATCTTCGAGCCGTTTTTCACCACCAAGGAAGTGGGCAAAGGCACCGGTCTCGGGCTCTCCACCGCCCACGCCATCATCCAGAGCCATCAGGGATTCATCAGCGTTTACAGCGAGCCGGGCAAAGGCACGACGTTTAAGGTCCACATCCCCGCCGACGCCAGCCTTCGTCCGTCGGAAAACTCGTTACCCTCCGCCTCCGTGGAGCTGCCACGCGGACACGGCGAAACGGTCCTCGTGATCGACGACGAGACCTCGATCCTCGCGATCACCCAGCAGACGCTGGAAAACTACGGTTACCGCGTAATGCTCGCCCACGACGGGGCCGAAGCCGTGGCGGCGTATGCCCAGCATCGCGACGAAATCGCCGTGGTCCTCACCGACATGGTGATGCCCATCATGGACGGCCCCGCCACGATCAACGCGTTGATGCGCATCAACCCCAGCGTCCTCATTATCGCTGCCAGCGGCCTTAACGCCAACGCACGCGTCGCCAAGTCCGTGGGCGTCGGGGTGAGGCACTTCCTGCCCAAGCCCTACACAGCCGAGACGTTACTGATTACGTTGCACGAGATTTTGCGGCCGTAGCGCCCGCCTGTTTAGAATTATTCCAATTACGACTTGCAGTTTAGAACCATTCCAATTGGTTGCCGCCTTACCGCATGTCCGCCCACACGATTCACTCCGACGCCCTTGCGCAAAAGCTCGCCGACAGCGGCCTGCGCAACACTCCCCAGCGCGAAGTCGTGTATGACGCACTCCTCAAAAAGCGCGATCACCCGACAGCCGATGAAGTGTTTGCCCGTGTTAAGACCCTTCTTCCCGGCATCTCTCTCGCGACGGTTTACAACTGTCTGGAAACGCTCGTGCAATGTGACCTTGTCCGTGCCGTCAATTTCGAGCGCGCTCCGACCCGCTACTGCCCGAACCTGATTCCGCACGCGCATTTTCACGACGAACACAGCGGAGCCACCCACGACATCGAGCTGCCATCCAGCTTGCTCGACAAGATCAAGGCCATCCTTCCCGCCGGCTACAACGCCGACGCCGTCGAGATCACTTTCCGCGGCAAACTCCCCGCACGCTGATCGAGTATCCGGTTTCCGACTACTCACCCACTTTCCAGTCACTCGCTACTTTTTCCAACCATGTCCTCCCTCGAAATCCGCGATCTCTTCGTCGCTCTCGCCGCCACGCCCGACAAACCCATCGTCAAGGGTCTCACCCTCACGATCAAAACGGGCGAAGTTCACGCCATCATGGGGCCGAACGGCACCGGCAAATCCACCTTCTCGAAAGCCATCGCCGGCCATCCTGATTACGTTATCACCAGCGGCGACGTTCTCCTCGATGGTAAATCGATCCTCGAGATGGAGCCCGACGAACGCGCCCGCGCCGGCCTCTTCCTTGCTTTCCAGTATCCGTCCGAAGTCCCCGGCGTCTCGATCGCCAACTTCCTCCGCGCCGCTCAGCAGGCCCGCCTCGCCGAAGGCGAAGAGCTCGACGCCACCGCTTACTACAAGCGCCTCTACTCCAAGATGGACATGCTCAAGATCGACCGGAAGTTCACCTCCCGCTCGGTCAACGAAGGCTTCTCCGGCGGCGAGAAAAAGCGCTGTGAAATTCTCCAGATGGCCATGCTTGAGCCATCCTTCGCCTTGATGGACGAGACCGACTCCGGCCTCGACATCGACGCTCTGCAGATCGTCGCCGAAGGCGTCACCGCCATGCGCGGTGACAAGCTCGGTGTTCTCCTCATCACCCACTACCAGCGCCTGCTGAACCACATCGTCCCCGACTTCGTGCACGTCATGTATGACGGTCGCATCGTGAAGACCGGCGACAAGTCCCTCGCCCTCGAACTCGAGGCCAAGGGCTACGATTGGATCAAAAACGAACTGGCCGCCGTCTCCGCCTAAACACCATGTCCGACATCGACACCCTCCCCCCCACTGACGAAGCCCCCACGGAAGTTAATCCCGTAGGCGGCATCGATCAGGCCGCCGGCGACTTCCAATACGACGTCAACTATGAGTTCGATGCCGGCACCGGTCTCACCGAGGACACCGTTCGCTACATCAGCTCCGTCAAGAAAGAGGCCCCGTGGATCCTCGAGTTCCGCCTGAAGGCGCTGAAGACCTTCTTCGACAAGCCCATGCCCACGCATTGGGCGACGAAGGATCTCGAGAACATTGATTTCAGCAAAATCCGTTACTACCTGTCGCAAGGCCAGAAGCCCAAGCGCACGTGGGACGAAGTGCCCGACGACATCAAGAAGACCTTCGAGCGTCTCGGCATCCCCGAGCAGGAGCGCAAGTTCCTCGCCGGCGTCGAGGCCCAGTTCGACTCCGAGGCGGCGTATTCAAATATCAAGGACATCGTCGCCAAACAGGGCGTCATCTTCTGTAACTCCACCGAGGCCCTCCGCGAACACCCCGAGATCTTCAAAAAGTTCTTCGGCAAGGTCATTCCGACCGGTGACAACAAGTTCTCCGCCCTCAACAGCGCGGTGTTCTCCGGCGGCTCGTTTATCTACGTGCCGCCCGGCGTGAAGGTCGCCCAGCCGCTGCAGGCTTACTTCCGCATCAACGCGGAAAACTTCGGCCAGTTTGAGCGCACGCTCATCATCGCTGACGAAGGCTCCGAAGTCGTCTATATGGAAGGCTGCACCGCTCCGAAGTTCTCCACCTCCACGCTCCACAGCGCGGTCGTCGAACTCGTCGCGTTGAAGGGTGCCAAGATCCAATACATCACCGTCCAGAACTGGGCGAACAACGTGTTCAACCTCGTTACCAAGCGCGGCGTTGCCCACGAGGATGCCGAGATCAAGTGGATCGACTGCAACATCGGCAGCCGCCTCACGATGAAGTATCCCGGCGTCGTCCTCAAAGGTAAGCGCGCCCGCGGCGAAGTGATCTCGATCGCCCTCGCCAACGACGGCCAGCACCAGGACACCGGCGCGAAGATGATTCACGCCGCCGACGACACCACGTCGGTCGTGGTCTCCAAGTCGATCTCGGTCGGCCAGGGTCGTGCCACGTATCGCGGTCAGGTCCACATCCCGAAGCACCTCAAGGGTTGCAAAAACAACACCGAGTGCGACGCGCTGTTGATCAACTCGAACAGCCGCACCGACACCTACCCGGCGATCACCGTCCGCGGCGATTCGCACTCCGTGCAACACGAAGCCAGCGTCTCGAAGATCAACGAAGAGCAGATCTTCTACATGCAGCAGCGCGGCCTCACCGAAGCTCAGGCCATGAGCCTCGCCGTGAACGGTTTCGTGAACGACCTCGTCCGCCAGTTCCCCATGGAATACAGCGTCGAGCTCAAGCGTCTCATCGACCTCGAAATGGAAGGCTCCGTCGGCTGATCGCCACCGGACTACTCGCTACCGCTACTCACTACTCGCTACTTCCTTCAGCATGTCCGCTACCGCCCTTTCCGCTACGCCGTTCACCGGCCTCGATTCCTCCCGCTTCGCCCAGCACCTTTCGCAACGCAGTTATCTGCCCGATTGGTGGCTCGAGGCGAAGAAGCAGGCGTGGAACCAATTCAACGCGCTCCCCTTCCCCAGCCGCACCGACGAGACGTGGCGCTTCAGCAGCCTCAACACCCTCGATCTCGATGGTTTTGAACTGCCCGAGGACGCCTCCCAGCACATCCCGAATCTCTCATCGTTCCCGCATGCCGCCGAGATCATCTTCTCGAATCGCCAGCTCGTCGCCCGCAGCGCCGTGCCCGCCGACCTCGTTGCCAAGGGCGTGATCTTCGTCCCGCTCGACGAAGCGCTCACCAAGCACAGCGAGATCGTTCGTCAGTATTTCCAGAAGCTCCCCGCCAACCTCGGCAGCGAGAAGTTCGTCGCCCTCAACACTGCGTTCACCGGCGCCGGCGCGTTCCTCTTCGTCCCCAAGGGCGTCGAGATCACCTCGCCGTTCGTCGTTCAACACACGCTCTCCGGCGCGAACAAGGCGACCTTCCCTCACACGATCGTCGTCCTCGAAGACAACGCCAAGGCCACTCTCGTCGAGTTCTTCGTCTCCGCCGACAAATCCCGTCACCTCGCCAGCGGCGTCAACGATCTTCACGCCGGCACCGGCGCGCAGCTCACCTACATCGGCGCGCAAAACTGGTCGCGCGACACCCTCGCGTTCCAGACGAACTCCATCGTCGCCGAACGCGACGCGAAGGTCCTCTCGCTCAACATCCACCTCGGCGGCCGCCAGGCCCGTCACGAGTCGCACTCCCGCCTCCTCGGCCCGGGCGCGCACTCCGAGATGCTTGCGCTGACCATCGCCAACGGCGCGCAGGAGTTTGACCAACGCACGCTGCAAACGCACGTCGCGCCCAACACCACGTCGAACCTGCTCTACAAAAACGCTCTGCTCGACACCGCCACCACGATCTTCTCCGGCCTGATCATCGTCGAACCCGACGCGCAGAAGACCGACGCCTACCAGAAGAATCGCAACTTGATGCTCTCCGACGAAGCCCAGGCCCACAGCCTGCCCGGCTTGGAGATTCAAGCCAACGACGTCCGTTGCAGCCACGGCAGCACCAGCTCCCGCATCGAGCCCGAGCAGGAGTTCTACCTCCAGGCCCGCGGTATCAAGCCGAGCGACGCCAAGGAAATGCTCGTCTTCGCGTTCTTCGAAGAAGTCCTCAACAAGCTCGAAAACGAAGATCTCCACGCGTCCCTGCGCACGCTGATCGAGTCCAAGTTCAAGAAGAACTGATCATCAGCGCCCTCCAGCCGCCGCCGTAAAAAGCGCGTAATTCATCCAGTCTCCGAGCCCGCCGTTCACCACGGCGGGCTTTTTTATTCCACGAAACAGGCGGTTTTTTCCACGAAACAGGCAATTTCAATTCGGCGTAAATTTAT
>JBEVND010000004.1:0-7323 GCA_040508285.1 Rariglobus sp.
GCCACCAACTGCGCCTGGCTCTTGGGGCGCTCGCGCTGAAGAGAAACCAGTTCGCTAGGCCGAGCCTCAAAGAGCGCGGTGAGCAAATACTCCGCAATCTGGCGCTGACGGAATACCTGTGGAATCAACTCCCGGTCAGGGCCGGTGCTGCTGTAGGTGTAGAAGCCGAAGCGCTCATCGGGCTTCACCTTAACTGCAGCCGCCTGCCCCGCTTGACGCATTTGCTCAACGAAGGTCTCTAGATTGAAAAAGACATTGGTCGGCTCAGCGGGAACAGTCGCGCTGCGCATAGCCTCGGCAATGGGACTGCGCACCTTGAGTTCTTCGCGCATCTTGGCCAAAGCGGCTTGAGTGCGCGCAAGATCTGCCTCGATAGCGGTCTTGCTTGCCTCAGTCGGAACTGGATTGACCGCCTGTAAGGCAGTTAACTCACTCCGTTTTTGGGAAAGCTGCGCGGCACTCTTGCTGGCTACGCTACTACGATCATAAATGCCCCAGCATGCAGCCAACGCCGCAAGACCGAGCACTCCGATCGTGGAGTAGAAAATGGGATTAGACTTAAAACTGGCCATGGGGCTGGGGTCAGAGCGGTTTCTTGGGATCAACGACCAGAATAAAGTCGAAGCTCAGAATACCCGGCTGGTTAGTGTTAAAGGTTTGGCGTTCCACCGACTCGATAAATTGGGAATCAGCAAAACTCGCGAGGAGTGACTGCACGCGACTTAACGATTCAGGACTAACCTTGGAGGTCGGATTAGCCTTGTCCAAAAGACGTCCACTCAAATTCAGCCTTAGCACCGGGGCAACCACTGGACTACCTGAATTGGCACCCGCCTGAGACTCACCAAAAATCCCGCCAGGAGACTGAGTAGGTTGATCAGAGTTAGTTGGGCGCAATACCTGGAGTTTCTCCAACCACACATCCTCAACGCGAACCAAGCGCTCTTGCAAATCGGTCAGGAAATTGATCCAATTTGATTTGGATTCAACCAGACCTTGGATCGCAGTGATCTGACCTTTGACCTCTTCGATTTTCGCGAGATTAGCGGAGTCAGTCGCCTTCAATGCGCGAAGCGGCCGAAGATTATTCTCAAGCAGTGTCGCTTGCTCCGCCGCGACGGTCGCCCGTTGCTGAAAGTGAAAAATGGGGAGGGCCAGCGCCGCGACCAACAAGGCGGCTGCACCGATGTAGAAGGGCTGTTGCTTGCGGAACGCAATCGCTTCGCCAATCGCAGGAGGAAGCAGGGAGAAAGAGGCTTCGTCCTTTTCCGACTGAGAAACGGCGAGACCAACCAAGTCGGCCAGAACAGCACTGTATTCAGAAGCCAATGACGCGGCAGGGGCGACCTCGACGTTTCGAAGTGCGTCGAAGCGCTCGACCGGGATCTTCAACTTTTCCGCCAGCGTGGGCAGAAGATCAGGAACCAGAGAGCCGCCACCGCTCACCAAAATAATCGCAGGCTGCTCGGAATTACTCTGACGACGGTAGTTCACCGTCGAGCGAGTGATCTCGAGCTGCAGACGACCGATGAACGAATGCGCCGCGTTGAGAACGGCGGTGCGGGCTGGCGAAGACTCAGGCAAGTCACTTTGTCCGCCCAGAACTTGCAGCTTGAGGCTCTCGGCATGTGAGAACTCCTGCTTGAGCTCTTCGGCGATCGCTTGCGTGACGCTGTTACCCGCCAGCGCGATGGTGCGGATAAAGAAACGATTGCCATCCACGAACAACAAATTCGTCGAACGCGCACCGATGCTCACCACGAGGGACGAACCGGTGACGTCGGGATAGTTGTATTTAAAAGAGCGATACAGCGCGAGCGATGCCGGAACGATCGCCTTGGCGGAGACGCCGGCATCTTTGACCGAGTGGCAGAGCGCCTCGGCGACATCGAGCTTCACCGCCGCCAGCATGACCTCAAGGTCCAAGCCATCATCGTTAATCGTCAGGTAATCCCAGACGACCTCATTGAGAGGATACGGAATATTCTGCTGAGCCTCGAACTGAATGACCTTGTCGCGCTTGGCCTTGTCGACGGCAGGCGTCTTGACAAATTTGGTCAAGGTCAAGTGCCCGGGCATCGACAAAACAGCCGGGCCGGAGGCTCCACCGCGCTTGGCGGCGGCGGCGAGAGATTGAGCAATCAGTTCAGTCCACTGCGCCTCGATGGCAGCATCAGGATTAAAAGATTCTAAGGCAAACTGCTGGAGAGCGAGACGACCGTTCTTGGCGGGGGCAAATACACCGCAAGCAACGTGGCCGGCACCGCTGTCAACAGCTAGGACGCGGGGGGATGGCATAATGGGGAGGTGGAGTCGATTTCAGAAGAGCCGAAGTCCAGCAAGCAGAATTTCTGCGAGCTGATTAGCGGCCACCTTCTACGCGAATGTAGGACGGCGACTGACGGGTGTAATCAATCGCGTAAGGGCTAAGATATTGCGGCACGAGAATGCCGTCATTCGCGCCCGCCTCCGAGGCGACCTTGCTCTTAAAATTATCGAGCTTGGCCTTATCGTTAATCGAAGAGGAGGCAGCGTTCTTGGTAGGAGCCACGGCGGTTCCGCCCACGCTTAATTCGACCAGCCAGAAATCAGGATCACCACGCACCCCATCGCGCTTGAGCACTTCAGGCGGCAGATAGAAACGAACCGAAGAACGACCGGTCTCCAGAGAGACGAGCTCTGCCGAGGAGCGGTAAAATTCGTAGGGTTTCGTCGTGCCGGGCGTGGCAACTTTGGTGGCGATGCTCAACGTCACCTTCACGCGATTCAGAAAACGGCCGGTCTGCGCGGACGGCTTCGCGATCACGTCGATCTCAGCTTCATACCAAGCAGATTGGCTGTTCGGCTGACGGATCGCATTAAACTTAACGCCCCCCACCTCAACTTCAACAGGAGCGGCAGCAGGCGGGGTTTGGGCGGAAACGGGAAGCAGGGAGGCAAAAGCCATCAGTGCAGCCCACAGGACAGATCGACCGGTGAGGGGTTTCATACGAGGGATAGTGAGCAAAACATTGTGCATCCATTCTGCTCCGTCACGCTCAAACTCCGCACCTCGCATAATATTTTCTCAATACGTTACTCCCTTGCATGAAATGAGCGCTTCACTCGCATATAAGATCGCTGTCCTTGTATTCATTAAAAATGACAAGGGAGAACATCTACTCCTTTTGCGTGCCAAGCCTCCCAACCTCGGAGCATGGAGTCCGATCGGCGGGAAACTGGAGACGTCTGTCGGCGAATCTCCGTTTGAATGCGCCGCGCGAGAAACCCTCGAAGAAACTGGCCACCTCATCACGCCGGCCGACCTTCACCTCTTCGGCATGATCGCCGAGAAGGCCTACGAGGGACAGGCCCACTGGCTGCTTTTTCTTTTCGAATGCAAACGCCCGATCGCCGCCCTTCCTCCCGAAATGACAGAGGGTCGCTTTGGTTTTTTCAGCCGTGCCGAAATCGAGGCCCTTCCCCTCCCCGAGACTGACCGCACCGCGCTGTGGCCGATTTACGATCGTCACCACAAAAACTTCGTTGCACTCCGTGCCGATTGCCATCCCGAGCAGCCGTTGCAAATTACCATCGAACAAATCACGCCTGCGTGAGCGCCTCGTTTCTTAAACAACTCTTGATTTCTTAACCGTCTCCCAAAGACTTTCTCTTTTAACACTCAACTCGACCTCACCTGTGAGCAAAAAAGCAGTCCCTACCGCCGACCTGAAAGAAGAAGCCAAGGTCACTTGTGCCGCCCAGGCGGGCCAAGCCCCGATCAATGCCAAGCTCTCCAAGGAGGAGAAGATCGAGCTTCATCGCAAGATGGTGCGCATCCGCCGTTTTGAGGAGCGCTCCCTGCGTTCCTATCAGGCCAAGAAGATCGGTGGATTCCTCCACCTCTACATCGGCCAGGAAGCCGTTGCCGTGGGCTGCTGCTCACTCATGGGCAAAGACGACCACGTCATCACCGCGTATCGAGATCATGGACACGCGATGGCGGTCGGCATGGACACCAAGGCGCTCATGGCCGAACTCTACGGCAAGATCACCGGTTGCTCCAAGGGCAAGGGTGGTTCGATGCATTACTTCGCACCTTCCCTTAATTACTGGGGCGGCCACGGTATCGTCGGCGGTCAGATCCCGCTCGGCACTGGCCTCGCCTACGCGCTCAAATACAAAAAGCTCAAAGGCGCCGCGATGGCGTTCATGGGCGACGGTGCCGTCAACCAAGGTGCTGTCCACGAGGCCTACAATTTGGCCGCGCTCTGGAACCTACCTGTCATTTTTGTGATCGAGAACAACGGTTACTCGATGGGCACGAGCCAGGAGCGCTCCTCCGCCGGCCCCGGCCTCGCCAAGCGTGCTGAAGCTTACGGCATGAACTGGGGCACCTGCTTCGGTCACGACGTCTACGAAGTGCGCGCCACGATGGACAAATTCCTCACCCTCGCCCGTGAGAAAAATCAGCCCGCCGTCGTCGAGATCGATACCTACCGTTACCGCGGCCACTCCGTCGCCGACCCGGACAAGACCTATCGCACCCGCGAAGAGATCGAAGAATATCGCCGCACGAAGGATCCGATCCAGTTGTTCCAGCAAACGCTCCTCGACGAGGGCGTTCTTAACGACGCGCTGATTGAGCAGATCGACAACGAAGCGAAAGCCGAAGCCGACAACGCTGCTGACTTCGCCGAGGCCAGCCCCTTCCCCACTCCCGACGACATCCAAAAAGACGTCTACTGGGAGGCCGACAACGCCGACAAACGCACCTCCAAAGGCCGCCTGTTCTTCGACTAAGCGCCGCTTCGGTTACTTAACTTTTAACGTTCAGCTTTTAACTTTCTCCACTCTTCCATGGCCGTCCTAACCTACCGCGAAGCCATCCGCGCCGCCCTCGCCGAGGAACTCACTCGCGATGAAAACGTCGTCCTCATGGGCGAAGAAGTCGCCCAGTTCCACGGCGCCTACAAAGTCTCCGAGGGTCTCCTCGAGAAATTCGGCCCCGACCGCATTGTCGACACGCCGATCTCCGAAGCCGGCTTCATCGGCATGGGCGTCGGTGCATCCATGCTCGGCATCCGTCCCGTGATGGAACTCATGTTCTGGTCGTTCTACTCCGTCGCGTTTGACCAGATCCTCAACAACGCCGCCAACGTCCGCTACATGTCCGGCGGTCTGATCAACTGCCCGATCGTCATCCGTGGTCCCGCCAACGGCGGCACCAACGTCGGCGCCACTCACTCGCACACGCCCGAGAACGTTCTCGCCAATCACCCTGGCGTGAAAGTCATTGTGCCCTCCACCGCACGTGACGCCAAGGGCCTCCTGAAATCCGCCATCCGCGATAACGATCCCTGCTTCTTCCTCGAGAACACCCTTCTCTACGGTGAAAAAGGCGAAGTTCCCGACACCGAGGAACTCATTCCCCTCGGCCTCGCCGATGTGAAACGCCAAGGCACCGATCTCACCATCGTTACCTACGGCCGCTCTGTGCTGCACTCCCTCGCAGCCGCCGACATCCTCGAAAAAGAACACGATGTCTCCGTCGAAGTGGTCGACCTCCGCACCATTCGCCCGCTCGACATCGACACCGTGCTCGCCTCGGTCAAGAAGACCCACCGCGTCCTCATCGTCGAAGAGCAGAAGCCCTTCGCCAGCGTCGGCTCACAACTCGCCTACATGATCCAGCGCGAAGCCTTTGACGAACTCGACGGCCCGATCCACCGCCTCGCCACCATCGACGCGCCCGCCATCTACAGCCCGCCCGTCGAGGTCGAACAGCTCCCCAACCCGCAGCGCGTCCTCAAAGCCGCCCTCGCCGCCGTCGAGTGATCGATTAACGCAAAGACGCTAAATCGCAAAGGCCCTAACCGGCCGCCTGAATGCGAATTTAGCGTCTTTGCGCCTTTGCGTTAAAACCCAGATTCTCCCCCAACACCTTTTCCCACATGGCCAATATCATCGAAATGCCGAAACTCAGCGACACCATGACGGTGGGCACGCTGGTCAAATGGCTTAAAAAAGAAGGCGACGCCGTTAAGTCCGGCGACACGCTCGCAGAAGTCGAAACCGACAAGGCCACGATGGAGCTCGAGTGCTTCTTCGACGGCACGATCCTCAAAATTTTCGCTGAAGCTGGCGCTCAAGTCGCGCTCGGCGAGCCCCTCTGCGCCGTTGGCAAACCCGGCGAGACCGTGGACGCTCCCGCCGGCAAAACCGCCGCCCCTGCAGCCAAGGAAGAGCCCAAGAAGGAAGCCGCCGCCGCCAAGGCCGAAGCTGCACCGCAACAAGCCGCCTCCGCCGAAAAGAAAGAAGCTGAGCAAAAGAAGCCTTCCGCTGAATCCCAGGCCGCTGCTCCCAGCGAAGCCAAGGCTGCTCCCGCCCGCGCTTCCGGTGAACGCGTCAAGATTTCGCCTCTCGCCAAGAAGCTCGCCGACGAGAAGGGCATCGATCCCGCTTCCGTGACGGGCTCCGGTCCCGGCGGTCGCATCGTGCGCTCCGACATCGAGGCTGCGGCCAAGAACCCCAAGCCCGCCGCCAAGGCGAGCAGCGGTGGTTCCGCCGGCTCGTTCTCCGGTGGCACCGTTGGTGCCAAGGGCCCGATTCAGGACGATCGCACCGTTACTGTCTCGACCATGCGCGGCGTCATCGCCAAGCGCCTGCTCGAGTCCAAGACGACCATCCCGCACTTCTATCTCGATATCGAGATCGATGCCGAGCCGCTCCTCGCTCTCCGCGAACAGCTCAACAAGGGCCTCGAAAAGTCCGGCGTTAAACTGTCCGTCAACGACTTCATCCTCAAGGGCAGCGCCGAGGCGCTCCGCCGCGTTCCTGACGTCAACGCCGCTTGGGAAGGCACGCAGATCCGCTACTTCGGTGCGGCCCACGTTTCCTTCGCCGTCGCTCTTCCTGACGGATTGATCACCCCCGTCGTCAAAGACGCGCACGACAAGTCGATCTTCCAGGTCAGCACCGAAGCCAAGTCCCTCGGCAAGCTTGCCAAGGACAAGAAGCTCAAGCCCGACCAGTTCACCGGCGGCACATTCTGCGTGTCCAACCTCGGCATGATGGGCATCCCGAAGTTTTACCCGATCATCAACCCGCCCAATGCCGCCATCCTCGGCGTCGGCACGACCGTCACCAAGCCCGTCGTGAAGAACGGCCAGATCGTCATCGGTCAGACGCTCACCCTCACGCTCTCCGCCGACCACCGCGTCGTCGATGGAGCCGTGGGTGCGCAATTCCTCGCCGCCCTCAAGGCCGTTTTGGAAAGCCCGGCCCTGCTCCTCGTCTAATTGACGAACGCTCGGACCACAAAAAAGCCCGGCCATTTCGGCC
>JBEVND010000026.1:0-5462 GCA_040508285.1 Rariglobus sp.
CGCCTCCGCCTGAACCGGTGCTGATGCGCTGGTGGGCGCCGTTTGCGGAGTTCCTCGAAAAGGAGCGCCGTTATTCGACGTATACGGTGCGCAACTACAGCCAGGCTTTCGACGACTTTTATCGCTGGCTCGCCGTCAGTGGATTGTGGGAGCGTGGCTTCGATAAACTGACGACGCGGGAGCTCCGTGATTTCGTGATCGAGGCGCAGTCGCGCTACGGACGACGCACATTGCACAATCACGTCTCGGGGCTGCGCGCGTTTTTTAAGTTCTGGCTTCGACGCGGCGGCGTGGTGCGGAATCCGTTCATCGGGGTGCCGCTGCCCAAGCTGGAGAAACGCCTGCCGAAGTTCCTGACCGAGTCGCAGATGAAACTGCTGCTTTCGGGGCCGCAGCGACTCCTTGAAAACGAAGCGGTCGACGCCTTCACTGCGTGGCGGGATCGTCTCGTGATGGAGTTGCTCTACGGCGGCGGTCTGCGCGTGAGTGAACTGACCGCGCTGGACTACGGGCAGATCGACTTCACGAGCGGGGTGGCGCGCGTGTTGGGCAAAGGAAAGAAAGAGCGCCTGTGTCCGCTCGGCCGCGTGGCGATGGCGGTGCTCCAAAAGTGGAAAACGGAGTTCGCCCGCGATACGGGGCCAACCGCGCCGGTGCTGGTGAACGCGAATCACGAGCGGCTTCCCGTGAGGCAGGTTCAGCTTTTGTTGAAGCGTTATCTGGTGCTCGCCGAACTGCCGCTGGAACTCACGCCGCACAAACTGCGGCACAGTTACGCAACGCACCTGCTCAACGCCGGAGCGGATTTGCGACTTGTGCAGGAGTTGCTTGGGCACGTGAGCCTCAACACGACTCAGGTTTACACCCATGTGAGCGTGGCGCGGCTGCGAGATGTTTACGCAAAGGCGCATCCGCGGGCCTGAAGCCGGGATTAAGATGGGCATTTAGCCCCAGTGGGTTAGCGGCCGGAAGGGCGGTGCCGCGTCAGGCTTGATCCACGTCGAACGGCGAGGAGGACGTGGGAAACTGCCCATGATGATCCGTTGTGAGCCCGATGAAGCGCCCTTGTATCTGAACTCCAGATACGCCGAAAACTGGATAGATAACACTAAAAACGGGCAGGAATATTCCCCATTTTTACATAGGCACCTAGGTATAACGTAGTAATTTACAAAAAATTACCACAGCGATGACATATCTTAGAAATGTCATCCAACCCGCCATTCTCCGCTCCTTCGTCTTCTGCGGTCACCAAAGTCGTGATCGTTGATGACCACGCCGCCATCCTCGGGATGATGACGCAAGTGGTGCAATCGACCCCCGGCTTCAAAGTCGTGGGAACTGCGCTCGATGCGGAGTCGGCACTTGCGATTTTCCGCAGTCAACCGGTGGACATCGTGATCCTGGATTTGGTGATGCCGGGCGTATCGGGACTCGCGCTGTTGACGGATCTCGGCGTCATCCGGCCCCGGGCGAAGGTTTTGATTTTTACGGGCAATCTTAACGCCGCCGCCATGCGGGGAGCCCTCTCGGCCGGCGTCCTCGGCGTGGTGGAAAAGATGGCGCCGCTGGAAATTTTCCGCGCGGCGTTACTATCCGTTTCCCAGGGCCAGACTTATTTTGGTCCGTTGGCGGGTGAACTCATCAAAGAGTTGGTCAGTCGCAAATCCGGCGCGCACGCGCCGATGGAAGAGCTGACGAAGCGCGAAAAGACCGTATTGTGTCACGTGGCCCAAGGTCTGAGTTCGAAAGAAATCGCCGATAAACTTGGGCTGAGCATCCATACGATCATCAATCACCGCAGCAGCGTGATGAAAAAAACCGGGCTCCGTCGCGTTGCCCAGTTGTCCTTGTTTGCCGCTCAAGCCGGGTTAATCGGGGACACAACTTCCCGCGACTAAAACGACACGGGGCGGCGGCTGCTTGAGCGAAAAGCATATTTATGAAGTATTGATCGGGTGAATACCCTAGGCGTAACGGGGCCACCAGTTACCAATTGATTTTAATATAGGTATACAGGGCGCATGTTCACAGTTGTTTGACACATTCGCGGGCCCTCTTGATCGCGGGCATGAGTAAGAAAGCCCGTCTCACGCTTCCCAAGAGTCTTCGCACCACGTGTGCCCACGGCGTCAGCGCCTTGTTTCTCGCCTGCAGCGCGATGGCGGTTCCGGCCGGCACCACGGCAGTGACTGGTTTTGGATCGGAAGGTTGGAATGCCGATGACGTGCGCGATTCCACGGGCGCCAGTATCAAAAATAACACTACGCACGCACCTGGCTCGGCGGGAACGTTGAACGAATCGGCCGTTGCTTCGCAGATCGATTGGAAAAACACCATCGGTTCGCTGGGCAATCTCGGCGGTGTGACGCTCACCGGCACGTCCACAGGAAACGGAAAAAGCACCCTGAGCGCCGTTGATGCCTCCTCCGGACTCGCATCGTCCGCCACCGCGCTCGGTGCAGGATTCAGCGCGGTCTACCGCTGGCAAAACACCGACACGGTCCCCTCGGGTATTTCGTTTAAAATCGGCATTCAATCCACCCAGTGGGCCGCATCGCAGGGCGTTAATTACACGGCGGGCCGTTCGGGTGAATCGAGCTGGGATCTGTTGCTGGTTTTCGATCCGGCCCAGCCGGGTAATTCACCCGGAAACACCGTCACCAATGGTGCGTTTGTCACCTCGGTCGTGGATCGCACGACGAGCAAATTTTTCCTCTATGGGCAGGCCGATAACGCTTTTTACGCGTCTGTGCCCGGTAGCAGCGAAGCCAAGACGCTTGCCGAGTGGGCGGTCGATCCGACGTGGGGACCGTTGCTTTTCGGTGATGGGGCCAAGATCACCAACACCCAGTTCGGCATTGGTTCAGGGAACGCCAGTGCCTCGGGTGTGCTCGATCATGCTACCGTCAGCTACCTGAACTCCGGGGCACGTATCGACTTCGTGGATGCAGCCCGCTACACCGGCCAGGGATTGCCGACGGTCTTCGGTGACGCCGCCAATTGGGGCGGCACTGCGCCGTCTGCGACGCAGAACTTGATTATCGACCAGGACGCGACGCTCGCCGTCGACGGTTTGCAGGATACGCGCAGCCTGGGCGTGTTGGCAGGGACGAGCGGGATTGTTCTGAACTCGGGGGCCACCTTGGTGCTCAACCAAGCGCAGAACGGCACGTTGTCGGTTGATTCCGGGGCGACGCTCGGAGTGACCGGTGCGGGCACGTTGCAGGCCGGGGTAATCGAGGTGGGCGGAACGCTCAATCTCGCGACCGTCACGCAGTTGAACGGCGGCGCGCTGGCCCATCCGGTGCGCGACGGTGGCTCATCGGCCACCAGTCGTTATGGCATCGTGGTGTTAAACGGCGGCCAGTTGAGCTTGGGCTCGGGAGCCGATGTCACGGTGTTCAACCACACCGGCGTCAACGGGCTCAAGGCGATGGTTCGCGTTGGCGAGGTCTCCGGCGCATCGGGCGCGGGCGTGCTCAACATCGCCGAAGGAGCCCAGCTCCGTATCGGCAGCCTCCACGGTCCGGGCAGTTGGGGCGCGCTGCATGTCGGCGACTGGAGCGGCACGGGTATCGTTAATCAGAGCGGCGGCACGGTGGATGTTTTTGGCGGCCTGATGGTCGGCAACGAAGGCGGCACGGGCACTTACAACTTCACGGGTGGTGCGCTCAACATCTATCGTCCGGTCGATGACAATGGCGCGATCGTCCTCGGGCGCGCGACGAACAACCGCGCCTCAAGCGGCACCTTTAACATCGAAGACGGTATCGTCACGTTGGGTGCGGCTGGCGGCGCCAGTGGAAACGTCGCGCTGGTGATCGGCGGCATTTCCGACGATGTCGCGGCGTATGCCGGCGGGCAGGGCGTGGTGAATCAGACCGGAGGCGAAGTTCGTTTCGAAAACGGCATTCTCAAATTCGGCCGAGGCACGGGCACTTATAATCTCGACGGAGGCGTGCTCTCCATCGGTGGTGCCAATGCAATCAGCGCCACGCACAACGGTGTCTACGGTTTTAACCTGCGCGGTGGCACGCTCAAAGTGGCGGGCGCCAATCTGACGAGCGGCGTCAACTTCTCCGTGGTGGATCGTAATCCGACGCCCGCTTTCACCGAGTCGTTTATCGATACCAATGGGTTTAACGCAGCCCTCTCCGGTCGCCTTACGGGCGACGGCGCGCTGGTGAAGACGGGCCTCGGCACGCTGACGCTGTCGGGCGACAACACGCTCACCGGCCAGGCGTATGTCATCGGCGGTGCGATCAGTCAGATCGCCGGCGAATCGACGATCAACTACCTCGCGGTCGGCTCCGGCGCCAACACGGTGGGCGACTACAATGTATCCGGCGGCACGCTTAATATCACGCAAGCACTGCAAGTCGGCGATTGGAGCGGCCTCGGCACCTTTAACCAGACGGGCGGCGAGGTGAATGTGGACGGTTCGTTCAACGTCGGTAATCAAGGTGGCACGGGCGCCTACAATCTGTCGGGCGGCGAACTCAACTTGTCGGGCGGCCTCTACAACATCGGACGCAACACCGACACGAAGCCGGCGAGCTCGGGTGTGGTTAATCTTTCCGGCACCGGTTTGCTCGACGTGAAAGGCGGCAACTTCATCATCGGCAACCGCGATGCCACCGCCACCGCCGGCAACGGCGCGGGCGTGTTTAACCAGACGGGCGGCGTGTTTCGTTTCAGCGGCACGACCGTCGGTGGCGACAGTCTTTTCCTGTCCGGTTATGGAAGCGGCACCTACAATCTGCTTGCTGGCGCGCTGGAGATTGGCAGCAACCACCTGAATGGAAACTACGGTGGCGGCGCTGCCTATGCGTTCAATCTGGGCGGTGGCACCATCAAGGTTATCGATGCCGCGCTGACGACCTCCGTGGATGCTTCCTTGGTCGATGGGTCGCGCTCCTACATCGACACCAACGGGCTGGGCGCCACCTGGTCGGGCGACATCTCCGGTGCAGACGGTGGCCTCACCAAACACGGCGCCGGCACGCTTACTTTTGCGGGTAACGCCACGCGCGTGATCGGCAGCTTTTTCGTGGAAGAGGGCACCACTATTCAAACCAACGGAACTTCCACGTTCGCCGAGTTCGCCGTGGGCACGGGCGCGGGTAACGACGGTGAGTTCACGCTCAATGGCGGCACGGTGATCATGTCAGGGCAACCGCCGTTCAGCTCGCCCGGTGCGGCCGCGTCGTTCCGTGTGGGTGACTGGGGTGGCACCGGTGTATTCAACCAAAACGCGGGCACCGTGAAGGTCGGTTCATCGACCGAGTCGGCGGCTTTGAATATCGGCAACCAAGGAGGCACCGGCACCTACAACTTGTCTGGCGGCACGCTCGAACTTTCCAACGGTATCAACGTCGTCGGTCGCTCCCATGGTTCCAATGCCGCGAGCGAGGGCACGCTCAACATCAACGGTTCCAGCGCGCTGCTGGAGATCAAAA
>JBEVND010000060.1:0-5098 GCA_040508285.1 Rariglobus sp.
CGCGCCCGGCGGCGTGCTTTGCGCAATCAGCTTCCACTCGCTCGAGGACCGTATCGCCAAGCAATTCTTCCGTCGCCTCGCGGGTCTGCCTGAAGGCCGGGACGACCACCGCCCGCAAGACCTCCGTGTCAAACACGCCGAGCTGCTCACCCGCAGCCCGATCACGCCGTCCGACGAAGAGCTCACTCTTAATCCCCGCAGCCGTTCTTCAAAGCTGCGCGCGCTCCGCAAACTGTAACCCAACGCCTCCACACAACAACTCTCCCGCGCCTTCAGCGCCCCGCAGCCATGAACAAAAAAGACAACCACGCCTTCGTGAACCAGCTCCTCATCTACACGCTGGTCATGATCTGCTTCAGCGGATCCATCGGCCTGGGCACGGTGTGGCTGCGTCACCAGATTTCCCTTACGGCGAACAACACCAAGCGCCTTGAGCAGCGCATCATCGAATCCGAACGCCACCTCGCCGAGCTTAACACCCAGATCACCGCCGAACAGTCGATCGACGTGCTCGCCCGTCGCAACAGCGAGTGGAAGCTGGGCCTGGTTCTTCCCAAGGAGCCGCAAGTCGTGCGCGTGGCGGATTCACCTGAGCGCATCCTCGCTTCGCGTAATCACGCCGAAGTGTTCGCCGCCGAAACCGTCGCCGCTCGCGCCACCACGCCCGTGCGTTTCCGGATCGTGAACAACCAACAACGTTAATCCTCCCGCACCGCGCAAACCCGCTCCATGTCCAAAGGCTTCGCATCCAACTACCGCATCGTCCTCCTCGGGGCCGGCATCCTTGCCTGCTTCGGTTGCATCGGCGTGCGATTGTTGGATCTGCACGTCTTCGAGCGTGATCGTCTGATCAGCTATGTGGATCGCGCCCGCCGGCAGATCACGGTGGAGCCCGCCCGTCGAGGTGACATTCTTGACGACAAAGGCGACCGTCTCGCCACCTCGCGTTCGTTGATCGTGCTCGGCGTGGATCCTCAGGCTTTGCTCAAGGCCGACGAGGCCAAGTGGCCCGAGCTCGCGCGACTTATTAACATGCCGCTCACCGAGCTCACGCGCATCCTCACCACGAAGACGCGTCCCTCGGGTCAGCCGCAACCCGCTGAAGAAACCTCCGATGAACTCGCGCTTAATCAAGAGCGCCTCATTCGCTGGGCCAAGCTGAGCGAGACGGTCGAAGAATCCACCTACGACCAGATCAATAAACTCGGTATCAAGGGCGTGTATGGAAACCGCACCTACACGCGCGCCTATCCGCACAACCAGCTCGCCGCGCACTTGATCGGCTTTGTGAACAAAGCCGGCGAACCTGCCGCCGGTATCGAGGCGTTTGCCGATTTCTACCTGCGAGGTCAGGATGGCTGGCGCGAGTCCGAGAAGGATGGTCTGCGCCGCGAACTCGCCCAGTTCCGCAACCGCGAGGTCTCCGCGACCGGTGGCTATTCGGTGCGTCTGTCGATCGACTCCGCGATCCAGCACATCGTTGAGCAGGAGATCGACGAGATCGTTAAGAAGTTCAATCCCGCCAAGGTGTCCGTGATCGTCAGCGATCCGCATACCGGCTTCGTCCTCGCTCTGGGCAACTACCCGACGTTCAACCTCAACGAATACAACCAGCTCTCCAAAGAGGCGATGGGCCAGATGCGCAATGTCGCCGTGACCGACATTCTCGACCCTGGCTCGACGTTCAAAATCGTTTCTGCGGCCGGTGCTCTGAACGACGGGCTCGTTACTCCCGCTTCGCGTTTCGACTGCTCCATCGACTCCATCGAATACAAGGGCCGCCCGCGTCGTTTCATGCGCGACGACCATCCCTTCGATCATCCGCTCACGGTCGCCGAGATCATCAGTCACTCCAGCAACGTTGGCGCGGCCCGCCTCGGCATGTTGCTCGGCGAAGACAAACTCTACGACTACGCCCGCGCCTTTGGTTTTGGTGAGAAGAGCGGCTTCCCATTTGGCGGCGAAGTCTCCGGTTTCCTGAATCCCGTCAACAAGTGGAGCGGCGTGGACATCACGCGCATCCCTGCTGGTTACAGTATCTCCGCCACGCCGATGCAGATCCACTATGCCATGGCGACGATCGCCAGCGGTGGTGTGCTGATGCGTCCGCAGATTATCCGCCAGGTGACCGACAGCTCGGGCGAAGTGGTGTATGACTTCACCGGCTCGGTTCGCCGCCATGTGCTCTCGACCAAAACCGCTGAGCAGATGGCCCGCATGCTTCAAAAGGTCGTTTCCAAAGAAGGCACTGCGCCGATGGCGGCCATCCCGAGTTTCGAAATCGCCGGCAAAACCGGCACTGCGCAAAAGCTGATCGATGGCCGTTACTCCAATCGCAATCACATCGGCTCGTTCGTCGGCTTCTTCCCCGCGAGCCGTCCGCGCGTGGTGATCACGGTCATCGTCGATGACGGTCGTCCGCCCAATGGTCGCCTCGCTTACGGTTCCACGGTTGCCGCGCCGAGCTTCAAGAAAATCGCCGAGCAGCTCATCCAGTATCTCGACATCAAGCCCGTCGCCGAACCGAGCCGCAATCTGTTGGTCATGGAAGGAGGCCGTCGATGATCGGTTATCTCACCCAGAACCACGCGCTCATTCACGCCTTTCAGCAACCCCGCGTCGCGGCGGATTCCTCCCGCCGGGCCGCCGATCACGTCAGCAACCGCGTCTTTAAAATGGCACCCAAACTCTCCGACTATCTCAGTGAGAACGAGGCGCTCGCCGTCAAAGGCTCGCTGGACCGCCCCATCTCCGGCCTCGTGATGGACAGCCGTCGCGTCGTCCCCGGCACGCTCTTCTTTGCGCTCCCCGGTCTACGCGCCGACGGCGCTGGTTTTATCGACGAAGCGATCAACCGCGGAGCGGTCGCGATCGTTACGCAAAAGATTCCCACGCCCACGCCGGCCAAGGTCACGTTTATCCAAGTTGCCGACGCACGGGCCACGCTCGCCAAGGTCGCGCAGCGTTTCTACAAGTTTCCGGATCGCGATCTGCAGGTCGTCGGTGTCACCGGCACCAATGGCAAAACCACCGTTACGCACCTCATCAAGCACCTCCTCAACGGAGAGCAACGCGTCGGCTTGATCGGAACGATCAACTACGACCTCGGTGCCCGCACCGTTCCGTCTTACAAGACCACGCCCGAGTCGCTGGATATCTTTGGGATGCTGGCCCAGATGCGCGACGCGGGCTGCAAGCAGGCCGTGATGGAAGTCAGCTCGCACGGCATCGATCAGCAACGCGTGCTCGGTCTGAATTTCGGCGCCGCCGTCTTCACGAATCTCACGCGAGACCACCTCGATTACCACGGCACGATGGAGGCCTACTTCGATGTGAAGACGCGCCTCTTCACCGGCCACACCGGCTCCGAGCCGAAGGTCGCCATCGTCAACATCGACGACCCGCACGGTGCACAACTTGTGGATAAGATCCACGCTGCTTCGCCTGCGAGTCGCGTGGTGACGTATGGAGAAAGCGCCACCGCCGCGGTGCGCGCCGAAAACGTCGCACTCAACTTCAAGAACACGACCTTCAAGCTCGTGTGGCCTGAGGGGGAAGTGCTTGTCGATTCGCCGCTCATCGGCCGCTACAACGTCAGCAACCTCCTCGCCGCCATCGCCACGGCCTACGGGCTCGGACGCGATCCGCGCACGCTGCTCGGCCGCCTTCGCGATTTCGCGGGCGTTCCCGGTCGCATGGAGCGCATCGAAGAAGGTCAGGCGTTCAACGTGCTCGTCGATTACGCGCACACCGATGACGCCTTGAGCAACGCCCTTGGCATGCTTCGCGCCATCACGCCCGGCCGTCTGCTCGTGGTGTTCGGTTGCGGCGGAAACCGTGATCGCGCCAAGCGTCCCATGATGGTGAAGGCCGTGCAGGATTTCGCCGATTTCTCCTTCGCCACCGCCGACAATCCGCGTGGTGAATCGCTCGACCAGATTTTCAGCGACATGCAATCGGGCGTCACCGCTCCGCTCAAGATCACCTGGATCGAGGATCGCCGTCGCGCCATCAGCCTCGCCCTCGACATGGCCAAACCGGGCGACTGTCTGCTCATCGCCGGCAAGGGTCATGAGACGTATCAGGAATTTGCGGACACCGTGAGTCCTTTCGACGACCGCCAGGTCGTGCGCGAACTGATCGAGATCAAACAAATCAACCAACACGCGTGATTTGCCGTGCCCGTCTTCACTCCAGAAAACCTCATCGCATGGACTTCCGGTAATTGGACCGTGAACCCGTCGTCGCCGCTTACCGGCTTCACGATGGACACGCGTCAGTTGCGCGAAGGTCAGGTTTTTGTGGCGTTGAAAACCGACAAGCGCGACGGACATGATTTTCTCGCTGCCGCTCACGCCGCAGGGGCCAGCGCTGCATTGGTCGCGCGTGCAGATGCGTCGTTGCCGCTGCCGCAGCTCGTCGTGCCCGATCCGTTGCTCGCGTTTCAAGCAATCGCCCGCGAACACCGTCGCACTTTCCGCGGCCCGGTCATCGGCATCTCCGGCAGCGCGGGCAAGACCTCGACCAAGAATCTCCTTGCGATCCTGTTGGGCGGCGAAGAGGGCGGGGTGCTTTCAACCGAAGGCAATCTGAACAATCACATCGGCGTGCCGCTCACGCTCACCCGTCTTGACGTCGCCAAACACAAGTTCGCGGTGATTGAGGCCGGCATCAGCGGTCCGGGCGAAATGGAAGTGCTCGGCAGCATGATCCAGCCTGACCTGGCGATCATCACGCTCATCGCTCCCGCGCACTTGCAGGAACTGGGCGGACTCGAAGGCGTGGCGCAGGCCAAGGCCGCGTTGCCCGCGTCCGTCCACACGGGGGGCTCCGCACTGTTCCCGCAAGCCTGCGGGCAATACGCCGCTTTCCGTAACCTCCGCGTGAATACGTGGCGCCTCGGTCGCGCCGACGTTGCGTTGCCGGCGGACCTTCCCGCGGCGAACACGTTTTTCACGCTCATCCAGTGCGCCGACGAGACGCTGCTCGCGATGCGCGATTTCGTGTCGGGCAAGGCACTTAATTTTGTTCTCCGCCGCATCTCCGATGGCATGGCGCAAAACGCCGCCCTCGCCATTCGCGCCGCGCTTCTTCTCGG
>JBEVND010000076.1:0-7823 GCA_040508285.1 Rariglobus sp.
TCCAAGCTCAACCCATCCACCCTGCGCGAACTCGCTGATCAGACCAATGGCGTCTACTCTGACGCCAGCTCGTGGGTCGATCTCTCGCAGCTCATTCAAAGCACCGTCGAGCAGGGGCGGCGCGGGGAGTTCAAAGACACCAGCACCGTCCGTCTCGCCGAGCGTTTTCAGTGGCCGCTCGCCGCCGCCGTCGTGCTGTTTCTCCTGAGTTTCTGGCGCGAGTTTCCCGTTCGTGCGACGCCCCGCGCGATCCAACTCGCCTCACCGTCGCTCAAGATCGTCGCTCTTCTCCTCCTCGTCGCGGCCTTTCGGCCAACCCCGTCACTCCACGCCGCCGAACCCGAAGCCGCTCCGCCACCGCTTTCCGCGCCAGTTACCCAACTCGTCGGCCGCCTCGCGACGCGCCCACAACCGTCCGCCGCTGACTACGCCGAGCTCGCCCGCGCCACGGCGACGTTTGGCGAACGCGCCGCCTCGTCCAAAGAGACTGTCCCCGAGGGCGCCGTCCGCGATGCGTTGGCCGCCGTCTCAGCGGGGGAATCGATTGATGCCAAGGCCGCCGATTGGTCGGGCCTGCGTAAACAACTCAACGCCCTCCTCGCCAAAAAAGATCCGCCGCCACCAAAGCAGGACCAGCCCAAGCCCGACGAAAAAAAGCCGGAGCAAAACAAGGGTGACGACTCCAAAAAAGAAAACGATCCGAGCAAGCAGGGTGACTCCGCTCAACCGCCCGAGAAGAAGGAACAGGACGAACAGAAATCCGATTCCAAATCTCAACAACCCAACGAAGAAAAAGCCGGCGGCGACGGCCAGCCGTCAAAAGACCAGCAAAGCAAAGCCGGCGAACCCAATCAAAAGAAGCCCGACTCGCCCGGCCAGTCCGCCTTCGGTGACATGTCCAAAGAGCCTCCGCCCGCCGACCCGGCCGACAAGAGCCCGCAGCCCGATCCCTCATCGGCCAATCAGCCCGAATCCTCCGAGATGCAGAAAGTCGGCGGAGTTTCCGCCGCTCCGTCGACCGACCCGGCCCGCCTCGATCCCTCGCTTTCGATCCCGCTTCAGAAGCTCGATCAAGTGAAACAAGGCGACTCTCCCGCCCGCTTATTCCAACTCCTTCAAGAACCCACCGAAGGCAAACCCGCCCCCAAAGGCCGCGACTGGTAATCCTCCGGGATGACCGTCCGCCCAACTCACGCATCCGCCCACCGATCCTCAGCGCTCCCCGTGACCTCTGTGTTTAAAACTCTCTTTCTTTCCTTCGCCCTGCCGCTCCTGTTCGTCTTCGCGCTCGCCGGCGCCCACGCCCAATCGGTCCGCTGGGAGCCCGGCTCCGGCACGCTCGCGCACAATCAAGTCAGCGACCTCACCCTCGTCTTCGACCAGTGCGAACCCAAAGGCACCGTCGCTCTCCCTGTGGTCGATGGTCTTACGTTCAGCGCTCCCAACACCTCTGAAAACAGTTCCTTTACCGTCCTCAACGGCAAGGCCTCCCGGTCCCGCACCGTGACGCTCACCTACCGCGTGCGCCCTACCGAGCGCCGCTCGCTCACGCTGCCGGCGTTCGCCGTGGAAACTGATAAAGGCAGTTTGTCCGTCGCCGCCGCCACGTTCGAGGTCGGCGACGCCACGGTCGGCGAGTCCGGCCTCTCGCTCGACACGGTTGCTCAATCCCGTTTTGCGCTCCCCACCGGTCAGGTCTGGGCCGGAGAAGTGTTTTCGCTCAGCTACTCGCTCAACGTTATCCGCCGCTACTTTTACCAGCTCGGCAGCGACCTCGAATGGAATCCCGCTCCGCTCACCGTCGAAACGTGGGCCAAGCCCGAGTTGCTCGAAACCAACATCAACAACGAGCACCGCGTTTCTATCGTCTACAAAACCCGCGCTTACGCGAAAGCCCCCGGCACCGTCGCGCTCAATCCCGCCACGCAGCTCGTCAACCTCACCACCGGCAGCACCGGTTTCAACATCTTCGGCCGCGCCAGCCTCGAGCAGCGCGCGCTCACCAGCCAACCCGCGTCACTCACTGTCCGCCCGTTGCCCGCCCCCGCGCCCAACGGGTTCAGCGGCGCCGTCGGCAAATTCAAACTCGCGTCCAACGTCGTCCCGCTGACCGCCACGGTCGGCGAACCGATCACCTGGACGCTCACCCTCGATGGCACCGGCAATTGGCCCGACGTCGCCGGCCTCCCTGCCCGCGCCGTCTCGAAAGATTTCCGCGTCATCCAGCCCCAGGCCAAACGCACCAACCAAGGCACCGCCCTCTTCGAAGCCAACATCACCGAGGACATCGTGCTCATCCCCACCAAGCCCGGCACCTACACCCTTGGACCGGTCACCTACACCACCTTCAACCCTGGCACAGGAGCCTACGAAACGCTCACCACGAAGCCTTTCACCGTGCGCATTACGGCTGCCGCCGGCCAATCCCCGGCGACCGGCCCGACCACGCCTGCAAGCACCAACGGCTCCGATTCCACCGACCCGCAGCTTAAAACGCCCGTGCCGACGGTTGCCGCTCCGGCCGCGCTTCCTCGCGATCCACTGCCCCTCGGCCGCACCGCCATCGCGCCGATCACCAACACCACGCTGATCGCCTGCGCATTGGCCGCCATCCTCCTGCCCTTGATCACCTGGCTCACCCTCGCCCTCCATCGCGCCCGCGCCACCGATCCCGGCCTGCCGCTCCGCCAAGCCCATATCCGACTTTCGGATACCGTTCGCCAGATTGCCGCCACCGATCTTGCCATTGAGCATCCCGCTTCAACAGGCGCGGCTCCGAGCCAGCTCGCGGTGCTTCTCCAACGCTGGCAACGTGACGCCGCCCTCCTCTTCCAACTCCCGCAAGCCGTCCCCACGCCCAACAGTTTTCTCACCGCGCCCCATCCCGCGAAGGGAGACACTGACTGGTCGACGCTGTGGGCCGAAGCCGATCGCACACTCTACGGCGCAGCCCCACTCCCCGCTGATTGGACGGCCCGCGCCACCGCCGCACTCGATCAGCACCGCGCTCCGACATTTTCACCCGCGCAACTTTTCCTCCCGCGCAATCTGCTCCCGTTGCTTGCCGTGATCGTCGCCCTCGCCGCCTCGGTGCCGGCTTCCGTCGCCGCCGATTCCACCGCCGCATACGCTCAGGGTGATTTCCCCGCGGCTGAAACCGCTCTTCGCGAAACCCTCGCGGCCGCTCCGACCGACTGGGCTGCACACCACAACCTCGCACTCACCCTCATCCAGCAAAACCGCCCCGAAGAAGCCGCCGGCCACGCTCTCGCCGCCTTCGTGCAGCAACCACAAACCCCCTCTGTCCGCTGGCACCTTGCTTACAGTTTCAAGACCGCTGGCGTGTCGCCGGCCGAACTGAAACCCTTCCTCGCCGATTCACCCGCTGCGACGATCGCGCGCCTCGCCTCGCCCACCCGCTGGCAAGCCCTGTTAATCGCTTCCGCCTGGCTCGCCGCCCTCGCGACCGCTCTGGGAATCCGCGCCGCTTACAAACGCTCCGGTTCATCTCGGAAACTGAAAGCATTCACGCCCCTCACGACGACCCTGACGGTGAGTGCCCTGATTGTCGGCCTCGCTGCGGGACTCAGCTTACGCACCTACGGCACGCTGGCCCACAGCCGCGCTGTGATGGTCGTCAAATCCACGACCCTTCGTTCCATCCCAACTGAGCTGGACACCCCGCAGAAATCCACGCCGCTTTCCTTGGGCCTAATCGCCACCACCGACAAAACGTTTCTTGGCTGGCAACGCCTCACCTTCCCCGACGGCCAAACCGGCTGGGCCCGCACCGAAACCGTCGTTCCGCTCTGGAACGCGATCTCGCCCAAACCGTAGCAGTATTCCCGCTCCACCTCGGGAATCTGCGCGGTCACATTCCTCGTGCGTGGAGGCTGAAATACGTAAGAGGAACCTATACGAAGGATTTCGTCTCCACAGAAATCTCAGGCTTGAGTGCGCAAGCTGCCCTGCTCAACACGCCGGGCCGCCTACCAATCTTCTCGCGTCAACTACAGGGATCAATTTCGACCACTAAGCATTTCCACGTTACACCTCCTTAACTAACGCGGCGGCGGATACAGGCCGTCGGGTTGGTCGGGGTTATAGGCGACCAAGGCGCTTTCGATCACGCGGTAGTTTTGGGCTTTGTCCACCGTGGCGGAGAAGACGCTGGGTTTAAATCCGGCGCCGTCCTGCTCCCAGACTAGCATGCGCCAGTGGTAGGTCTCGTCTTTTTTGATAAGCAGGGCTTGGCGTTGCGTCGGTTGTTCGCGGAGCACTTTACCTTCCAGGACACTCACCGCGGCTTCGTAGCTTTGGCGCTGATGCTTCATCTCAAAATGCATCCAAGGCCAGAGCACGACGACCACCGCGGCGATGAACCCCAAAGCGAGCAGGATGGGTTTACCAAAGTCGGAGTTGGCGTCCCAGCGGCTCCCCTTGCCCAGGCTCAGCCGAGAGTCTCCCAAGTGATTCGTCGGCTCGGCCATGATCTTTGACGGGAAACAATCAACCTTCGGCGGTCCACTTGAAGATCATCGTGGAAGCAGGCGGGATCGTGAGGTTGAGGCTGTGCGGGAATCCGTTGCAGGGAATGTCTTCGGCTACGCGTCCACCTTCGTTGCCAGCTCCGGTGCCGCCGTAGTATTCGCTATTGGTGTTGAGGACTTCCTTCCACCAACCACCCCGGGGAACACCGATGCGGAAATTGCCGCGCATGACCGGCGTAAAATGGCCGACGACAGCAAAAAACGTTTTCTCCGTCTCGTCGGTGCGCAGGTAGGAAATGACGCTGGCAGCGGAGTCATGCGGGTTGATCCAGCGGAAACCTTGGTGGTCGAGATCGTGCTGACTGAGCACGGGCTCGTTTTTGTAGAGGTGATTCAGCTCGCGCACGAGCAGACGGATGCCTTCGTGGTCTTTGTATTGAAGCAGGTGCCAATCGAGGCTGCCGGCGTAAGCCCACTCGCGGGACTGGCCAAACTCACAGCCCATGAAGAGCAATTTCTTACCCGGCCAGGCCCACATGTGGCCGTAAAGCGCGCGGAGGGTCGCGGCTTTTTCGGGGATGTGCCAGGCGCCCATTTTGTTCAAGAGCGAGCCCTTGCCGTGAACGACTTCGTCATGCGAAAAGACGGTCACGAAGTTTTCAGAGAACTGATAAAGGGCTCCGAACGTAAGGTCGTTGTGGTGCCACTTGCGGTGGATAGGCTCCTTCTCGAAATACCGGAGCGTGTCGTGCATCCAGCCCATGTTCCACTTGTAATCGAACCCAATGCCGCCGTGCTCCACCGGTTTCGAAATACCGGCGAACGACGTGGACTCCTCGGCGATCGTAAGCACGCCGGGATAGTAGCGGTGAACGAGCTGGTTGGTCTGGCGTAGAAATTCAATCGCTTCGAGATTCTCGCGTCCGCCGTGGCGGTTGGGGATCCACTCGCCTTCCTTACGCGAGTAATCGAGGTAGAGCATCGAGGCGACCGCGTCGACGCGCAGACCGTCTAGGTGATAAAGATCGAGCCAGGCGAGCGCGTTGGCGATGAGGAAGCAGCGGACTTCGTTGCGACCGTAGTTGAAGATCAGCGTGCCCCAATCCATGTGCGCGCCTTGGCGCGGATCGGCGTGCTCGTAAAGGTGCGTGCCGTCGAATTCGGCGAGGGCAAAACTGTCGCGCGGGAAGTGCGCCGGCACCCAGTCGAGAATGATGCCGATGCCGCGCTGGTGCAGGTGATCGACAAAAAACGCGAAATCCGACGGCGAGCCGAAGCGCTGCGTCGGCGCAAAGAAACCGGTGACTTGATAACCCCACGAGCCATCGAATGGATGTTCGGCGAGCGGCATCACTTCGACGTGGGTGAAACCCATCTCGTTCACGTAGTCGGCGAGCATGGGCGCGAGCTCGCGGTAGCTGAACGGACGGTTGCCGTCCTCGACTTTGCGTTTCCACGAGCCGAGGTGGACTTCGTAAATGGAAACCGGCCGGTCGATCTGCGCGGCGTTGGCCTTGCGCTGCTCCATCCAAGCCGCGTCGTTCCACGCGTAAGTGCGCGGGTTGTAAACGATCGAGGCGTTGCCGGGAGGAGCCTCAAAATAAGCGCCGTAGGGATCGGTCTTGATGAGGATGTTCTTCGACTGATCGAGCAGCTCGTATTTGTAGAGTTCGCCCTCGCCGAGGCCGGGAATAAAAAGCTCCCACACGCCCGAGCCGCCGAGGGGGCGCATCGGGTGGTAGCGACCATCCCAGTGGTTGAAATTGCCGACGACCGAAACGCGTGCGGCGCTCGGTGCCCAGACGGCAAACGAGACGCCGGACACGCCGTTGATCACTCGCAGGTGAGCGCCCAGTTTTTCGTAGATGCGATGCTCGTTGCCCTCGTTGAAAAGATAGAGGTCCTGTTCGCCCAGCGTAGGGAGAAACGAATACGGGTCAAAAAACTGGCGAATCTCGCCGCTGTGTAAAGTGGCACGGAGCTGGTAGCGAAACACGTCTTTGCGACGCGGGATAAAAACCTCGAAGAAGCCATCGGCGGAGAGTCGCTCCATGCCCGTGGCGGGGAAATTCTTTTTACCGATATCGACCACTTCGCAGGCCACGGCTTCGCGGATAAACGCCCGGACGAGCAAGCCTTCGCTTTTGCCTTTTTTGAACGGCCGCATGCCAAGAAAATCGTGGGGGCAGGCTGAGCGGGCTTCAGTGAAGGTGGCGAGTTCGTCAGGAGTGAGAATCACGATTGGGTAGGTTGCGGTCAGTTGTGCCGACGCAGGTTAACTGCGTCCAGAGTGGGTTTTGCGAAAACGGATAAATCAGGGCGCTGCCGGATGGCGGTTAGCGTGGGTGATTTGAAGAGATTGGTGAGCGGTTAACTTGCGACGTGTCCTGCGGTGGCAGCCACGTAAGCCGTCCGCCACGCGTTGAGCGGGCGGCAGCAGCGTTGCAGGCGGCTGGCGGAATCAGCCGGTGTTTTTGAGTCCACCGGAAATGCCGTTGATCGTGAGTTCGACGACGGCGCGTGTGTCTTCGTCCTCGGATTTCGAGAGTTTGCCACCGCGGAGACGGCGCATCATCTCGACCTGAAGATAGTTGAGCGGATCGATGTAGGGATTGCGCAACTGCACCGACTTCAGGAGCACGGGCTCGCTCGCGAGGAGCTGCTTCTGCCCCGTGATGGCGAGGATCGCTTTTTCGGTGCGCTCGAATTCCGCCATGAGAATACCGAAGACGCGGTCGCGAATGGCTTTGTCTTCAACGAGGTCAGCGTAGAGTTCGGCGATACCCATGTCGGCCTTGCGCATGGTGAGCTGCGCGTTGTCGATCATCGTCTGGAAGAACGGCCACTCGGCGTGGAGCGTGCGGAGAAGTTTTTTGCCCTTCGAGCCTCGCTTGAGCACGGCATCGAGCGCGGAGCCGAGTCCATACCAGCCGGGGAAATTGAAGCGGCTCTGCATCCACGAAAACACCCACGGGATCGCGCGGAGATCCTCGACGCTCGTGGTGTTGCGGCGGAAGGTCGGGCGCGAACCGAACTTGAGGTTGCTGATCTCGTCGATGGGCGTGGCTTGCTTCCAGAAAACGAGAAACTCGGGATCGTTGTGCACGAGTTTTTCGTAAGCGGCAAAACCGGCGGCGCTCATCATTTCCATCGCATCCGTCCACTCGGCGGGCGGGACGAACGGTTTTTGCGCGGCGTGCGAACCGAGGAGAACGCCGTAGGCCATCTGCTCGAGAATACGGTGCGCGAGGTCGGCATCGTGATAACGGGTTGAGAGCACTTCGCCCTGCTCGGTGACGCGAATACCGCCGTCGCGCAGGCCGATCGGTTGTG
>JBEVND010000178.1:0-15801 GCA_040508285.1 Rariglobus sp.
GCGGATATTTTTAATCACGTGAGCCGGATGCCGATGAGCTTTTTTAATCGGGTGAAGCTCGGACGCATCCTGAGTCGCGTGACCAGCGACGTCGGTTCGGTGCGGGCGGGCATCGAGCAGGTTTTCTTCGTCGGCATCGTGCAGCTCGGGCAGATGATTTTTGCCGCGGCGGTGATGGCCTACACCGATTGGGTCTTGTTCCTCGTGGTGCTCGGGCTCGCGCCGGTGCTGTGGGTTTTGAACAACCGTTTTCGTGTGCGCCTGAGTCGTGACACGCGGGCGCAGCAGGAAAGTTTTAGTCGCGTGACCGCAACCCTCGCTGAGTCGATCAACGGCATTCGTGTCACCCAGGGCTTTGTGCGCCAGACGACCAATGCGGGTTTGTTTCGCGGTCTGCTGGCCGACCACTCACGTTACAGCATGGGGGCGGCGCGTTCGTCGGCGATTCTGCTGCCGCTTCTCGAACTCAACAGCCAGTTCTTCGTGGCTATTCTGCTGATGCTCGGTGGCTGGCAGGTGCTCGATGGACGCGTGGAAATCGGCGTGCTTATCACGTTCTTTCTTTTCGCGAATCAGTTCTTCGCGCCGATTCAAGTGCTCGGGAATCTGTATAACCAGGCGCTCATCTCGATGGCGGGCGCGGAACGTGTATTCAAATTACTCGACACCCAGCCTGACTGGGAGGATGCGCCCTCCGCGGTCGAGTTGCCCGATCCGCGCTTGTTGAGTGGGGCGAATGATCCCGTCGCGCGTGGGGCGCGGGTGGAGTTTCGCAACGTGTCGTTTGGCTACGATGCGAAGCGCGCGGTTTTGCATGACGTGAGCTTCATGGCCGAGCCAGGCAAGATGGTGGCGCTCGTGGGACACACGGGCAGTGGTAAAAGCTCGATCATTAATCTCGCGGCCAAGTTTTACCTGCCCGCGGCGGGCGAAGTGTTGGTCGATGGCCGCGAGGTGCGCACGATCACAGGACGTTCGTTGCACCGGCAGACGGGCATGGTGCAGCAGAATAATTTTCTCTTCGCGGGCACGGTGCTCGACAACATCCGCTTCAGCCGGCCGGAGGCAACGGAGGTGGAAGTGCGTGCCGTGATCGAGCGTCTCGATTGCGTTGATCTCATCGAGGCGATGCCGCGCGGCTTGCACACGGAAGTGGGTGAGCGCGGCACGGGCATCTCGGCCGGTCAACGCCAGCTCGTGTGCTTCGCGCGCGCGCTGCTGGCCGATCCGCGGCTGTTGATTTTGGACGAGGCAACGAGTGCGATCGATGCGCTCACCGAGTCGCGTTTGCAGAAGGCGCTGCTCACGCTACTGGCCGGCCGCACGAGCTTCGTGGTGGCTCACCGACTCAGCACAATCCGTGAGGCTGATCTGGTGCTGGTGCTCGATCACGGACGCATCGTGGAGCGCGGAACGCACGCCGAACTTTTGTCGTTGAAAAAGCACTACGCGGCGCTTCATGACCAGTTTGTGCGCATGGGTGGCGGCGCTTGAAACGGGTGCGATAAATTGCGCAAGTTTTTAATTTTACCTCGGGGAATGGGAAATTTACCTCCGAAAATAGTCGTTGCTTTCGGTGCGGGCAGGCCTAATTCCAGACTCCGCTATGGCAAAAAAAACCGCTCGCAAACCCAACGCTGCATTCCTCAAACCCGTTCAGCCTGACGCCGCTCTTTCGGTGATCGTCGGCTCGAAACCCCTCCCCCGCACGGAGCTCACCAAGAAGCTCTGGGAATACATCAAGAAGAACAAGCTGCAGGACGCCAAGGTCCGCACCCAGATCAATGCCGACGACAAACTGAAGCCCGTTCTGAACGGTAAGAAGTCCGTCAGCATGTTCGAGCTGACCAAGCTGGTCTCCGGCCACCTCGTTAAGTAAGCATCCGCTTACGTTCAGTTTACAACCGTTGTGGGTTCGTCCCACGACGGTTTTTTTATGCCCCGATTCGGGGAGTCGCGTGGGTGGTTTACCTTGGGTAAAGGGCCGGTTTGCGGGTTGCGTGGGTCGTAAACCGCGCAGAAGATGCGGGCTGTCGCATGGCTGCTCTCGAACGACGTCATTTTTTCATCGCTGCCTGCGTGGCGATCTTTGCCGCCGGAGTGGTGGGCGCGGTGTTTAGCTATCACCGCGCGGAGCGGCTCGCCCTGGAAGAACTCACGGCAAATGCCCGACGTTGCGCCGTGGCGTTTCAAAACGCTGGGTTGGGGGCGCTCGAGGGCACTCCGGCCGATTTGGAGAAGCCCGCCTACGCTTCGGTTAAGAAACGCCTGGTCGAACTGCGCGAGGTGCACCCGGATGTGCACTTCGTGTATCTCTTCCGGCCTTTGCCAAAGCAGCCTGGGCACGTGGTCTTTCTGGCGGATTCAGAGCCGGCGGGTTCGGCTGATATTTCGTTACCGGGCGATGAGTTTGCCGAGGCGCCGGAGTCGCCCGGTTTGCAATCGATCCTGGCAAGCCGCCAGCCTGCGACCGAAGGTCCGCTGCGCGACGAATTTGGAGTTTGGATGACGGCTTATGCGCCGATCATCGATGGTTCCGGCCACTTGGATATTCTCGGGTTGGACGTTGCGGCGAAGACGTGGCGCGCAGGGTTGCTGGAGCAGGCTTTCCGCTCGGCGCTCTACATCTGGCTTTTGTTTGGCCTGCCGCTGGTGGTGCAACTGGTCGTGAGGCGACGGAGTGCGCAGGCCCGCACCATTTTGAAGCTTTCGGAGGCGGTGGAGCAGAGCCAGTCGGCGCTCGTGATCACCAGCCGCACCAATCGCATTGAATACGCGAACCGAGGGCTGTGTGAACAACTTGGATACACGCGAAACGAGTTGATCGGGCGCGATTGGAACGAGTTTTACAGCCTGGACGAGGCAGGTGCGGCGGAGAGTCTCACGGCGGCGATGGCCGCAGGAATTTCCTGGGAAGGCGAATGGACCACACGTCGGAAGTCGGGCGAACATTATCCGGTCAGCAGCGTGGTCACTCCGGTGCTCGATCGCCGCGGGCGGGTCTTGTGCTTCGTCACGGCGTGGCGGGATCTGACGGAGGCGAAGCGTGTGGAAACCGAACTGCGCACGGCCAAAAATCAGGCCGAGGCAGGTGAGCGGGCGAAAGGCGAGTTCCTCGACACGATGAGTCACGAGCTACGGACTCCGTTGAACGGCATCGTGGGATTCACGAGCTTGCTGCTGGATACGTCGCTCACGACGGAGCAGCGCGAGTATGTGCAGACGGTGCGATCGAGCGGTGAAGCGCTGCTGCGGTTGACCGGCGACATTCTCGACTATTCGCGCATGGAATCGCGTCCACCGCCGCTTGAGACGGAGTCCTGCGAAGTGCGCGCGTTGCTGGAGGACGTGTTGAATTTACTCGCGGCGCACGCGGCGGCCAAGGGCCTTGTGTTGCTCCACCAAGTGGGTCCGGATGTGCCGGCGGTGGTGACGGTCGATGCGGGCCGCTTACGGCAGGTGCTGATCAATCTGGTGGGCAACGCGGTGAAGTTTACCGAAAAGGGCGAAGTCGAGATTCGCGTGCGCGCCCGGGCCGATGCGACCGAGGCAGAGCACGGGGTGCGGTTGGATTTCTCGGTGCGCGACACCGGACCGGGCATTAACAACGAGGATCAGAAACGGTTGTTCAGGCCGTTCACCCAACTCGACGCCTCGATTCATCGGAGGCATGGCGGCACCGGGCTGGGGCTCGCGATCAGTCATTCGCTCGTGCGGTTGATGGGCGGCGAAATCAGCCTTCGCAGTGAGTTGGGGCGCGGATCGGTGTTTCGTTTTTCGGTCAAAGCGGTCGAGGTCGAGCCGCGGGTTGAATCCATGGTTTTAACCGGCCGTCGTGTCGGTCTGGTGGTGCGCACGCCCGGGCTTTTGCGGGAATTGTTTCGCGTGGTCGCGGCGGCGGGCGGCGTTCCTTTGGCTTGCCGGCTGGATGACTTGGGCGCGGCGGGAGTGGATCTTGCCGTGGTCGATTGCGATCAAGGCGTGATGGCGCGGGTGCTTGAGGTGGCGATCGATACGACCGGCTGGCCGGTGGGTGCGGTGATCGGTTTGGTGACGATGGCGCAAGGAGCGGAAGATCGCCGGCACCTGCGCGGGATTTTTCACACGCTGCTGAGCAAGCCGCTGCACCACGACACCCTGGTGGCAACGCTGGCGGGATCGCGGAGTGCGGAGCAGGCGGATGTCCGCCCTCTGTTCGATCTGCGCGTGCTAATCGTCGACGACAACGCGGTGAACCTGCGCCTGCTTCAGGGCATCGTAACCGCGTTGGGTTGCCGCAGCGTGGCGGTCTCGGGTGGACGTGAGGCGTTGGATGCGTTGGCGGCGGACGGGCGCTTTGACCTCGTGATGCTCGATTTGCGCATGCCCGACATGGACGGTCTGGAAGTGTTGCGGCGGGTGCGTTCCGGCGAGGCGGGCGAGGGCGCTCGTGGCGTGTGGATCACTATCGTCACGGCGGACACGCAGTCGGTGACCCGCGGCGAACTTTTTGAACTGGGCTGCAACGATTTCGTGACCAAGCCGATCACGCTCGCGAGCTGCGTGGCGGCGCTGCAACGGCGTCAGCACGAAGGTCGCGCGTAAACGAGCGCCGGGAAAAGTCGGCGATTACGTCCGTGTGCGCTAACGGTTGGCCGTGAGGGTCACTGGCCCAAGGCGCTCTCGATGGCCTTGGTGGCGGTTTTAAGAATTTGCAGGCGGGCGTAGCGTTTGTCGTTAGCGGGCACGAGGTGCCAGGGCGCTGCGGACGTCTCGGTGAGGGCGAGCATGTCGCCGACAGCGATTTCGTAGGCGTTCCACTTGCGACGGTTCCGCCAGTCCTCGGCGTTGATCTTATGTTTTTTGTAGGCGGTCTGCTCGCGCTCGCGGAAACGTTTCAACTGTTCGTCGCGGCTGACGTGCATCCAGAATTTAACTACAATGATGCCGTGGCTGGTGAGCTGCTCCTCGAAATCGTTGATCTCGGCGTAGGCGCGCTGCCACTCGGCCTCGGTGCAGAATCCTTCCAGGCGCTCAACGAGAATGCGCCCATACCAAGAGCGATCGAAGATCGAGACGAAGCCGGCGCGCGGCAGATGGCGCCAGAAACGCCAGAGGTAGTGGTGTGCTTTTTCCTCGTCGGTGGGTTTGGCGATCGGAATGACGCGGTAATCCTGCGCGTCGAGAGCGCTGGTGAGGCGGCGGATGGCGCCGCCTTTGCCAGCGGCGTCCCAGCCCTCAAAAACAAAGACCACGGAACGGCCGGCGGTCTGTGCAGCGCGCGTTACCTTGTGCAGGCGGCCGAGCCACTTTTCGCGCTTCGCTTCATATTCGGCCGAGGAAACTTTCTGGTCGAGCGGCAGGGCGAGCAGGCGGGCGAGGCCGGAGGGTCGCAGCGATTTGGGAACGACGGCACGCGGGCGTTTGGGCTCGGGACGCTTGAGACGTGCTTCGAGGCGACGAACGAGCAACGCAGCCACGTCGAGGTTGCGCACGCGGGAGTCGGAGGCGTCGATCACGGTCCACGGCGCGGCCATGCTGTGCGTGGCTTCGCGCAGGCGGCCGGCGGCCCGGGCGAGGCGATCGTGGATGTGATGCTGGTGACGTGCTTCGTTGGTCACGCGCCAGGCGGTATCGGGGTTGGCGGCGAGTTCGGCGAAACGCTCACGCTGCTGGGTTTTGGACAGGTGCAGCCAGATCTTGATGATGAGTGTGCCGTCGTCGGTGAGGAGTTTTTCGAAATGGCGGATGCGTTCGATCTCTTGAACCGGGACGCGGGTGCCGGGCCGGCTGCGAGCCAGTGAGCGAAGCATCTCGGTATACCAGGAGCCGGCGAAAATGCCGAGGCGACCCTTGGCGGGAAGTCCGCGCCAGAAACGCCACATGAACGGGCGTTCGCGTTCTTCGTCGGAGGGTTCGCGAAAGCCGAAGGTTTCGACGCCGCGCGGGTCGAGCCAGCCGCTGAGCGTGTTGATGACTTCGCCACGTCCGCCGCCCTCTTCGCCGGCGAGGATCAGAAGCACTTTAAAGGGCGCGGTTTTGAGCTGCACTTGAAGCTGCACGAGCTGTTCACGCAGCGTGGCCGCGCGAGCTTCGTAGGCTTTTTTGGCGATTCGATGCTTGGGACGCGCTTTAGCCATGGAGAGAAAAAGAAGCGCGGGCGTGGAGGTG
The DNA here is from genome assembly GCA_040508285.1 of Rariglobus sp. Taxonomy (GTDB): domain Bacteria; phylum Verrucomicrobiota; class Verrucomicrobiia; order Opitutales; family Opitutaceae; genus Rariglobus. Next base: position 6,151 of record JBEVND010000178.1, read on the forward strand.
TCGAGCCGTGTTTCCCGGAGGCAGGGTGACAATTGTGAGGAACAGGTGGAACCGCATGAGCGTTAGGATATACTAAAGCGGTGATGCGGCCTGCCACCCGGGAGGTCGCAGACCTGTTTTACCCTCAACCTAAGGAGCGCCCATGAACACGATGACTGTAACGCCTGATGCTATTTTATACGCGATTATCGCGGGTTTGGTGGGCGCAGGTGTCATGTGGGTCGCCATGCGGTTCATTGAACGCGCCGGTCCACCCACGGGCGGCATGGTGGTCGCGGTGGGCAGTCTGCTTACGCGTTCGCGCGAAAAGGCGCTGCTGACCGGTGTGTCAGTTTACCTTCTAGCGGCGGTTATCTTCGGCGTGATTTACACGTTGTTGATGGTTCGGCTCACGTTGACGGGTTGGCCGCAGGCGCTCTTCACCGGTGCCGGATTTGGCTTTTTCCACGGCCTCGTCGTTAGTCTCGGTTTGACTTGGATCGTGTCGGATAACCACCCGCTCACCGAGTTCCGTAAGGCGACACCGCTCGTGTTTCTCTCTCACTTTGCCGGTCACGTCGTGTTTGGCGCGACCGTGGGTTTGGTGGTCGCGATCTCTCCGCTTTGAGCGAGGGACGTTGACGTCTTCCGTCGAGGCGGTGAACTCAGCGGGAAATGACCAACCTTCCTGAAGGCGAATTAACTTTCCTCACTGATCTCGTGAAGACCTCGCGGCAGAAGCCGCACCGCGTCGACTGGGTGGATCGCGACGGCACGGAACGTTCGTCGGTGTTGAGCCCGGCCGATGCCGCCCGCCTCAACAAACTGGCGCACGGCCTGAAGATTTCAAAGGCCGAGGTGTTGCGTCAGGCGGCCCATATTCCGGTTAAGAAGTTATAAATAACGGGCGACACAAGGCCGGGATGCTCACGGCGAACGTCACTCGTGTCGCTCCTTGTTGCCGCTGATCGGAAGCCGGGAAGCGGGTCCCGGTGATGTCCCGGTGTTGACGCTCTAGTGTAGGCAGGAAAATCGCCGATCCCGCGGATAATTCCGCAGGGTCGGCGATTTTTGCTTTTAAACAAACGGAGATTTCCTGCTCCGCGGCAGATTTTGAACAGGAGCCGGTGCGAATCGGTGTGCCGGGGTGCTTGGATTTTCCGACAGCGGGTCGTGGGTTTATTTGGTGAACTGTGGATGCGATTCAATGCCTTGGATAAACGCAGCGCGCTGGTCTCCGGGGAGGTTCTTGGGGACTTGCGAATCGCTTCGGCGCCACCGTGCGAGGAACGCATCGCCGAGCAAGTGAGGCGCGAGCGGGTGATGCTTGGCGGCATCGGCACGCGTGAAGGCGAGGGTGGTCGTGGCTTTGGGGCCGGTGCCGGCGCCTTCACCAACAAAGAACCCCGCGGTGAGGAGCGCGGTGCGCACGCCGGTGCCAGCTGCGTAGGTGTAGAGTTCGGCGGACTTCGGTGCGCAGTGTTTGAATACGCGGGTGAACACCTCGGGCGTCCACAAAGCCGTGTCGGTCTTCGACGAAAACGGATCGTAGAAGATAAGGTCGGGAACGGCGGACGATTCGAGAAACGACAGGAAATCACCCGTGTGCAGCTCCCACTCCAGAAGACCGGACGCGTGCGTCCAACGGCTATTTTTCAGCAGCTGATACGGCGCGGCGTGACGCAGGTGCGGGAAGGCTCCGGCGTCTTTGGTGGCGAGCGCCAGCGGGTGAAGATCGCATTCGAAACTCACAATGCGCAGCGGGCGCAGGACATTCGCGCCGCGCTCGGCGAGTTCGCGTTCGAAGCATTGGACCGCGGCCATCGCGTTGGACGCCGCGCCCAAGCCGACGTCCCAGATCACGAGCTCGGCATTATCGTCGTCGGAGCGCTTGAGCAGGCGAACGCCGAGGCACGATTGATCGATGTAGAGTTTTTGCGCCTCCTCGCTCGGAGCGCTGACGGAGTGCATGACCTCGCCGGAGCTGATCTGCTTGATGCTGGAGAAGCCGGACGGGCCGGTGATGATCTCGTAATCACCGAGCGTCTTGGACGGCTTGATGCGCGTTTTCTTGGGCTGCACCGGCGGGTTTTCCTGATCCTGGCGCACGAGCTCGAAGCGCATCTTTTCGTAATACTCGAGGAAGGTGCCGCGGAGAATGTGTTCGCGGATCTCGCGCATCAACCGGTGGTAAAACGTGATGTTGTGAATGCCCAGCAGGTGCCAGCCGAGGTATTCGCCGGTCTTAGCCAGATGGTGCAGATAGCCGCGTTCGTAGTTTCGGCAGCAGTGGCAGTCGCAGTTCGCGTCGAGCGGACCGTCTTGGAATTTATAGACCGAGCGGGAGATGTGCAGGCGACCGTGCGAGGTGAAAATCGTGCCGCGCTGCGCGAGTTGCGACGGGATGATGCAGTCGAACATATCGACGCCGCGGTGAACGGCTTCGAGGATGTCGATCGGCGTGCCGACACCCATGAGATAGCGCGGGAGATTTTCCGGCAGATGCTCGGTTACGAGGCCGGTGAACTCGTAGCGTTCCGCGTGAGTTTCGCCCACGGCGAGACCGCCGATGGCGAGGCCGTCGAAGGGAAGCTCACGGAGGAACGCGGCGCTTTGTTTGCGCAACTCGTGATGGCAGGCGCCCTGGACGATGCCGAAAAGCGCCTGGGGCGAATCGCCACGAGCGTTGAGGGAACGTTGCGCCCAGCGGTGCGTGAGTTGCATCGCGGCCTCGGCCTGATCGTAGGGCGCGGTCGACGGGATGCACTGGTCGAGCACCATCATGATATCGCTGCCGATGGCCTTTTGCGTCTCGATGCTGACCTCGGGCGAAAGCAGGAGCGTGGTGCCGTCGACGTAGCTTTTGAACCGCGCGCCGTCTTCGTTCATGCGGCGTTCGCTGGGCAGGGAGAAAATCTGGAAACCGCCCGAATCGGTCAGCACCGGGCGATCCCAGTTCATGAATCGATGGATGCCGCCGAATTTTTTAAACACCTCGGGGCCCGGCCGGAGCAACAAGTGATAGGTGTTCGCGAGAAGGATGTTCGAGCCGGCGGCACGGAGCGTCTCGGCGGTCTGCGATTTCACCGTGGCCTGTGTGCCTACGGGCATGAAGATGGGCGTCTGCACCTCGCCGTGAAGCGTCGTGAAGCGGGCCGCGCGGGCTTTGGAGCCGGGGGCGGTTTTTTCCAAGGTGAAGTTGAGGCGCGACATGGTTGAGTGAAAGAACCGGCGAGTAAGCGGCAGTTTTCGTGGCGTGCGAATCCTTTGTTTCGAGACATCAGCAAACCGCCCTATGCGCGAGTGGGGCGATCCTTTGTGTAAAGGCGCGGTCTGTCGGTGATATGACACAACTCACGTCCACTCCTTCTTCTTTGCGTCCCGAGGGTTACGCGCATCTCTGCGAGATGATTAAAGACCTCGATTTTGCCATGCTCACGACGGTGTCCGAGGACGGTTCACTTCACAGCCGCCCGATGTCGACCCAGCAAATCGACTCAGACCGCGCTGAGCTTTGGTTCTTCACTTCAATCGATTCCCCCAAGGTCGAGGAGATCTACCACGAACGCACCGTGGGTCTTTCCTATGCGTCGCCATCGAAGAATAACTACGTCTCTGTTTCGGGCCGCGCTTACGTCGTTCGCGACACTGATAAAGCCGCCGAACTCTGGACGCCTTTTTTGAAGGCGTGGTTTCCGCAAGGTTTGAATGACCCGCATATCGCTCTTCTCCGCGTGGTCATCGAATCTGCCCAATACTGGGATTCCCCCTCGAGCAAGGTCGTTCAGCTGTGGGGCCTCGCCAAAGTCATGCTGACGGGCAATCCGCCCAAAAACGTCGGTGAGAACGTGAAGATCAATCTGCGTTAATCTCCGTATGGAGGGAACTTCGGTCGCCTGCGTGACACCGTTCGGGCGGCGATCCGAACAAGCTCGCTCGTTTTTTAACCAACTCGTTTCTATGAAAAAACACTCCGTTGTTTTGTCCTTCGCAGCCGTGCTCGCGCTCGGCTTGTTTGCCGGTTGTGCGTCGACGCCGTCTGCTCCGCCCCGTCCCGTTGTCGTGTATCCAGTCACGTATGACGTTCCTGTTGGCAACACGCAGGTGAATGCCTCGGCAGGTCCTCAAAACCTGAACGTCAGTTCCACGCAACAGGTCACCGCCGTGGCGGGTGAGCCGCTCTATTATCAAATCGTGTCGCCCGTCGCGGTGACCGTTTCGATCTACGGACGTGAATCCTCCGACCAGAATCGCGTCTTGGTGCGCGAGTTCCAAGGCACCTCGTTCACCTCGTCGCTCACGCCCTCGGTGAAGAACCTGGAGTTCGTGTTCTCGGTGCAGCAGTCGAACAGCTCCGGCACCTTGAAGTTCACGCTGTCGGATCGCCCGATCGCACCTGCCGTGGCTTATTGAGCTCGGACCGCGTTTTAAGCCGCGATTCGCCCAGCGTGCGAGTCGCGGTTTTTGCGTGTGCGCCCAGCCTTGCGTGCGGGGGCGATGATTGTCCGACTGTGTGTTTATGAAGATCAAGACCGCCGAGTTCGAGAAGAGCGCGCCTACGCTGGCCACCTGCCCGCGCTGGGCGCTGCCGGAGTTTGCGTTCATCGGACGTTCCAATGTCGGCAAATCCTCCTTGGTGAACTTGATCTCGGGACGGCGCGAACTGGCCAAGGCCTCGGTGACACCCGGCAAGACGAAGCTCCTTAATTTTTTTCGCCTTAACGGAAACTGGTCGCTGGTCGACTTGCCTGGCTACGGCTATGCCAAGGTCAACCGCGAGGAGCGCGCGGACTTCAACGAGGCCGTTGCCGCGTTTATCGAGAAACGCGACAATCTGGTTCGCGTGTTCGTGTTGATCGATTCGCGTCTGCCCCCTCAGAAGATCGACCTGCAGTTTCTCAGCTGGATCGTGACCGCGGACGTGCCCATCGCGCTGGTCTTCACGAAGGCCGACAAGCAGTCGCACTCCGTGACGCAGTCCAACATCACTGTATTCAAAAAAGCCATCGCGGACATCCTGCCGCAGGAGCCGCCTTGTTTCATCACGTCCTCCACCACCAAACTGGGGGCCACGGATGTTCTCTCCTTTATCGAACAAGAATTGGTCGCCGTCAAAGCGGCCAACAAAGCCAAGCCGCTTCCGGAAGCCTCATCTTAACCCTTGAAAGGGTGGGGCGCCCGAAGCGAAGATGATCCTTTTCCCGCTGTATGAGCACCTCTGTTTCACCGCGTCCCCTGTCGCTTCTCCCGTTTGTCGCCGCTGATGCGGTGCTATTGCTGACGGCGTTGCTGATTGCCTGGCGCACGCCCGACGAGCTCACGGGCGGCCCGTTGCTCGCCGTGGTGGTCTGCACCGGCCTCGGTGCGATCCTCGCCGTGCTTCCCTTTGTGTTAAACGACGCCCGCGAACGCGAAGCTGCGCTCGCCGAACGCCAGCGCGAACTGGCGGAACTCGTCACCACCTCCACGGCCAGCGCCTCGCGTTGGGGCACACAATGGGCCGCCGCCGCCACGGGTCTTGAAGACGCCGCCGCGCTGGCCAGCCGGAGCATTGCCGCCGCAGATCGCCTGCCGGTTGTGTTTCAGGAGAAGGTGGACGGACTCACCCAAAAATTTGAACAAGCCGAACGCGAGGCCCAGTCTCGTGCTGAGAGCGCCGCCAGCCAGGAGGCCGCACTCGCCGCCCGCGCCGAACAAATCGGCTCCACGGCCGCCGGACTCCAGCAAACGTTGACCGAGTTCGGTTCGGTGCAGGCGGGCTTAACCGAACAACGCACCGCGATCTCCTCGTTGTTGAAGGAATTCCCCGCTGCCGCGTCGCAGGCCCAAGCCGCGCGCAAAGAGCTGGAAGATCGTTTGGTGTCCGCTCCCGCGCAGATCGAGAAATCGATTGCCGGCATCGTTTCCCATGCGGAGGCGCGCCTCTCGGCTCTCCTGGCCGAATTCCCCGTCGCTGCGGCCCAAGCCCAGTCGGCTCGCAAGGAATTCGAAGAGCGCCTGCTGGCTGCGCCTGCTCAACTCGAAGAACGCGTCAACGTGCTCACCGCCCAATCCGAGGCACGCCTCGGCGAACTGTCGGCCGCACTCACGAATCGTTTATCGGACGTGGAGACGCTGATCGGCTCCCTTCGCGAACGCCTGCAAACCGCGATCGACACGCCGCTGCCCCAGCCAGCACCCGTTGCGGCACTTCCTGTTGTAGCGGAAGAAAAGAAGTCGCCGGTCTCTGAAGCACCGATCGCTCAACCGGCCGTCACCGCGGCGCCCGCAGATCACGAATCGGAAAAACCGGAGCCGGAAGTCATCGTGGCTGCGGCCGCTGAGGAAGCAGTCGAAGCCGTTCATGCCAATGCGAAGCTCACGGATCTTCCTGAACCGGCACCGGTCGCTGAGGTAGCGCCTGCTCCGGCGGTCGAGCCTGCTGCCGACGTCGCTCCAGAGCTCGACGTTGTGGCTTCTCCGGCCCCCGTGGCGCAGGTTGTTGCGCTGAGCGAAAAGGCTGAGAAGCCAACTGCTGCCACCGAGAAGCAGCCCATCCGCAGCGACACCATCATGGATCCCTTCATCATTCCGGATAACGGTTATGATGCGCTGGCCGCTGCGATGGATGGCGACCGCGCCTAATGAGGTCCCGTCACGTTTCCTCTGCGGCGAGGCCGCATAAGTTTGAACAAAAAACACCGGAGCTTTTGGGCTCCGGTGTTTTTTTGCGATGAGCGGCTGGCTGTCGCAGCTGCTCGTGCGGTTGGCTGCTACTTAAGAACTTTTTTCCCGACAAAAATTGCGGCTACCACAAAGATCACGACGAGCAGCAGGAAGATGAAGAAGAGCACCTTCGCGATGGCGATGGAGGCACCGGCGATGGTGGTGAAACCGAGCGCACCTGCGATCAAGGCGACGAGGAAAAAGACTAAGGCCCATTTTAACATAGTGAGTGAGGGGTTGTTGCGCGGGCAGACCGATAGGTCTTCGCGCGGTTCCTGCACGACGGTTAAGATCGAGAAGAGAGGCCGTGAGTGGTGGACGAACCGCTCAGATGCGTGCAGGCGTGGTGCCTTACGCGCTGGAGCTAGAGAGCCGGCATTTCTCGCCCGCTTGAGTTATCGGTGCCGTTTCAGGCGTCGGTTTAGGCGGGGACGATTGAGCGATCAGTAACCAGGTTGGTCGGATCGGAAGGGCCGGCGTTTAGGTTAATCGCCCGATGGGTGAAAAGGGCGTTTGGCGGTGAGGCGGCGAGGAACTGAACGCGTCGGATGAGTTCTGCTTTTTCATCCGCTCCACCATGAAATTTTTAACCAGTTCACTTTGTCTGCTCTTGGCGGTTTTCGCTTCGGGCTGCTCTTCCTCTATGAAAACCACCCCAGCCAGTCTCGCCACGGTGCAGAGCGTGGACCTCGATCGCTACATGGGCCGCTGGCACGTCATCGCTTACGTGCCCAATTATTTTGAAGACGGCAAAGTGGCGACGTCCGACAGTTACGCCAAGCGGCCGGATGGCAAAATGGACAACATCTACGCGTTCCGTAAAAAGTCGTTCGACGCACCCGAGAAGGAATGGAAAGGCACCGCTTGGGTGACCAATACGCAGACGAATGCCGAGTGGAAGGTGCGCCTGCTGTGGCCGTTTACCAACGATTATTACATCTTGGAACTGGCACCCGATTACAGCTGGGCAGTGGTCGCATCGAACAAAGGAAAGCTTGTTTGGGTGCTGGCGCGTGATCGGAAGCTGCCGCACGCCACCTACACCGATCTTCTGCAGCGCATCGATCGACGTGGTCTCGAGTCGTCTCGTTTGGTGCGCGTTCCCCAGCCGGCCTCGTCTTCCTGAAATCCCGGGGCAGGGCGATGAATCAGCACGCTTGGGACGTCCCGCCAAAGCGGGCGATCGAGATCCAGCAACAGCTGCGCACACAGGTTCGCCTACAGCCGCTAGACCGTGAGGTCAGGTTCATTGCCGGGGCGGATGTGAGCATGAACCTGTATTCAAATGTTCTTTACGCAGGTTTTGCGGTGATGTCTTGGCCGGACCTCGCACCCGTTGACCACGCCGTGGTCGAGGATGTTACCAAGTTCCCATACGTGCCGGGGCTGCTCTCGTTTCGTGAAATCCCCGCGCTGCTCAAGGCTTGGGCGAAGTTAACAACAAAGCCCGATCTGGTGGTCGTTGACGGCATGGGCATCGCTCATCCACGGCGTTTGGGCATAGCATCGCACCTGGGCGTCATGCTGGATGTGCCTGCGTTGGGCTGCGGTAAAAGTATTCTTACCGGCATTTGTCGCGAACCTGATTCCAGGGCGGGCAGCCAATCTCCGCTCACCGATCGGTCCACTGGCGAGGTTATCGGGATGGCGCTACGGACCAAGGCACGTGCGAATCCCGTCTACATTTCGCCGGGACATCTGATCACTCTGGATGAGTCGGTTGCCATTGTGAGCGCTTGTTTGCGCGGTTACCGGCTGCCTGAACCAACACGTCGCGCGCACGAACTCGTGAATGATTTCCGCCGCCGTGCGCTCGGATCGGAAACCGATCGCGCGAACGTGGCCTGACGTCGGGAGACGTGGAATGCGTCGCGTGCCGGCGCGGCTGGCGTTAGTTCTGCAACCGCCAGATCGAGAAGTTAAGCGCCGTAGCGAAACCCACCCATAGCACATACGGAATCCATAGCAGCGCGAGGAGCCGGTGAAAACCGGCAAGGCGAACTTGTATCCAAAACAACAGGACGAGCAGGATTACGATATCAACCAATCCAGCTAGCGGTGAACGCAGGCCAAAAAACAGGAACGACCAGGCGCAGTTGAGCGCGAGTTGGACTCCCCACAATGCGAGCAATGAGTGCGCTTCGGGGGCGGTTTTGCGCACGCACCAAATGCGCCAGGCGACAACCGCCATCATGGCGTAGAGAAGCGTCCAGGCCGGGCCGAAAAGCCAGTTGGGTGGCCGCCAATCAGGCTTGGCCAACTCGGCATACCAAGTCGTGACGCTGGTCGACGTGATCCACCCGCCGAGCGCCGACACTGTGGCGACCACGGCGATAAACCCAAGTAGAGCGGGCCAGGAACGAAGTTTCATAAACGACAGATGAAATCAGGCGGCCGGCTTTTTTTCAAAGGATTCGCCGGCCTTTTCTTCAACTGACTCGAGATTGCTCTTAAGTTTGCCGGAGCTCTTTTCGCCTTCTTCCATGCGAAGCAACGTGAGCACGTGCGGGGTGTCGGAATACGCGATCTGGTGGCAGCGCTTTACGAGCGCCATGATCTCGTCCCAGCTGCCTTCGATGCACGTCGAACTGGGAGTGAGCTGATAAGGCAGGCCGGAGTCTTTGATGGTTTTGAGGATTTCGGCGAGCACCCGGCTGGTGTGCGGGCTGTTGCCGATGGGGATGATGGCGAGGTCGGCTAGCATGATGCCGAATTGTAAGCACACGGCCACGTGCTGGGCATCCGGCTGCGCGCTTGTCGACCGGCGGGGAAATGCCCCACGCTCCAAAGAATGTCGTCTCTCACGCTCAAGCCCATCGGCTTCATCCGCACGCAAAAGCAGGTGAAGTTTCAGGCGCGCCATCAACCAATCGATGGCGAGGAGGAGTGCAACGTGCTGGAGCTGCTGCCGGGCTCCAACTATGAGCAGGCGTTGCAGGATGTCGCCGGCTTTGACCGTGTGTGGTT
>JBEVND010000195.1:0-3617 GCA_040508285.1 Rariglobus sp.
ACGTAAGCGGTCATCCACGAAAGAAAGAGCCGCTGCATGTCGATATAACGATCCAGGCTTTTGGGCACCTGTTCAAATCCACGGGCATCATCGACGTGGTTGACGCGAACGTAGCGTGCCATGCGTCGGGCCAGCGAAGTCAGGCGGGGAACGGATGCTGACGGAATCTGCAAACTGCGAGAGCGGTCAAACAGCGGAGACTCGTCGGGCCAGTGTGCGATGAAACGGAGGCTGAGGATTTCGGCGTCCGAACTGAAATCCTGCGTCCACGGTTCTCCCTTGGGGAAATACCAGTTTCCTTCCGTGCAGGTCTCGCGGGATTTCGAGAAAGTGAGCGCCACTGATCCACGAATGATCAGCCAGCCGACAATGCCTTCCTGGCGATAAGCCCCATGCTGAAACTTGGGACGCACCGGGCCTTCGTAGGCCCAGAAAAGGCGGCAGTTCAGCTTATGCCAGTCTTCGACCTTGGATAGCGGGGCAGTCATGCGGGCGGCGGGGAAAGTCCGCGAGCCTGCGTTATGCGGATAAATATTGCACGCCGAACCTCGCTTAAACGGAGGTCCGCGACTTACGGCGATATGCGATCAAGCCTAGAGCAACCAATCCGGCAATCGATGCAGCAGACGCAGGCTCGGGAACGGCGGAAGCAGTGAAGTCGACGGAGACGTTGTCCAAGTAATAGCTTGTAGCCCGGGAACGCAGCAGAAACTCGTCGTAGGTGAAGGTGAGCGGTGAGGTATCGATCGTCGTAAGCGTGACGTCGGGAGTGGAAGCGCCGGTCGGAGTGAGCGTAGTCGTGAGTTTAAGCCCAGTGAGGACGCGTTCGAGCGTGAAGGTGAATCGAACGACGGAGACAGCGCTGTAAACGTATGCAGCGGAGGCGTTGGCCATCGATACGTCGTCGTTGCCGGCGAGAGCGGTGTTATCTGTCCCGGTCTCACGTTGAAGTTTCACCGACGAGGTGATCACCTGGACGTTGTATCCCACGTCGTCGGTGTAGATTCCGGTGGCGTTGGAGTTGTAGAGACCGAAGGCGGGAACGCGATCGGTGGCCCCGGCTGTTGCTCCACTCCAGCGGTAATCAAACGCGACGGTCAAAGAGTCGCCGACCGTGGAAAGTGTTTGGGAGGTAAATCCCAAGGCGAGAACGTTGACCGAGTTATTCCCAGTGGTGCCGTTGAGCGAGTTGCCCGTGCCAAGCACGTTGCTCGTGTTGAGCGAGGCGGTTACGCCGGTTGCTCCTACCCATGAGCCGATGCCGGAATCAAACGTGTCGCTAAAGAATACTGCGGCGTTCAGTGGGGCGACGGCTAACACGGCAGCAAGGCACAGAAGCGTTTTGAGCGATACGAGGGGCATGACTGAATTCTCGAACGGTGCCGGCATGCTGCAACCGACTTAGGTTTTTCGATTTTACCGTAGAGTTTCATAAATTGCTCATTTCGGGTGGGCTATTAACTCTACACGCAATCATCCGAGCGCCTGTTTGCGGTAGGCGCTCGGAGGCAGGCCGACCTTCTCCTTGAACTGGCGGCTAAAGAAAAAAATGTCCGCGTAACCGAGGCGTTCGGCGATTTCGTTAATGGAAAGCTCGGTGCCCGTGAGCAGATGGCGGGCTTGAGTCATTCGCGTGTGGAGCAGGAAGTCGCGCGGGCTTTGGCCGGTGATCTTGTGAAACGTCCGTGAGAAATGTGCTTGGCTGAGACCGGTGCGGCGGGCCATCGCGGCCACATCAGGCAGGTCGCCTGTGCCCGACTGAACCTCGGCGACCATCGCGGAGATACTGGATTCGTGAAGGTAGTGCGACGACGGCGAGTTGTCGTTCAACGAGGGACGTTGCAGGATGTCGAGCAGCACACCTTTGAGGAGTTGGTCGGCGACGTCCGGCTTACGCGAGGCGAGATGCACGATGCGACGAGTGACCGCGTCCAAGTAATCAATGTCTCCGAGTTGATAGAACTCGGGCCAGGCGGTCAGCTCGGCGGCTGGGCACGCGACCTCCTGATTTTTTTCGGTCATCTGCACGTTGAAGTGGATAAAGGTGATGCCAAGGGGCCGCTCATCGTCCTGTCCTGCGTCGTAGATTCCGCCGGGGCGCATGAGAACGCAGAAGCCCGGCATGAGAGAAAATTCCTGCGTCTTCGTTTTCATCCAGCCGTGGCCTTTGCGCACCAACCACAGCTCCATATCGCCGAGGCGGAGCGAATGCTCACGGGGTCGATCCCAGCCGCGTGGGCAATCCAAGCGCCAGCAAGGATATTGGGTTTTTACGGTCCAGCGGGTAGGGGATGAAAGCATCGAAATGCAAAGCAGAATAAAAGGCGATCCCGTGTTGGGGCCCTGTAATCCCAGGGGGATGGGGTTTGGGGTGCAACAACACATCGTAAAAACACAAATATTTGCAGTCCGAGTCCATGTTCATCGAAGACGGATAAGGGTAAGTTGGTGGCGTCTTCCCACCCGTTTCTTTCACACCCCTATGAACACTCCTCCTCTAGTTTCGTTTCGGCGCATTACGTTAGCGATCGGTGTCATTGGAGCGTTGCTGGCGCCCGCCGCTCGCGCCGTCACGCTGGCTGAGTATCAATTCGCGACTAACCTGAATCCCACCTCTGAAGATGCTTCGGTCACGGCGAGCGCACTCGGCGGCACCGGCACGAGTCGGAGCACCAGTTTGTATGCGTATCAATATCCGCAACCGGGAAACTCAGGTTACATGGATTTCACGCTGACTGCGGACGCAGGCTATCTGTTCGATCTCAACCAGCTGGATTTCGCTTATTATTTTCCTCAAACGACGGGAACGCCGGCGACAGTCACGGCCACGTTTTCCGTGCAGTATAGTTTTGATGGGTTCGCCACCGCCGGCATCGCGTTAACCAGCCCTCAGGCAACCTATACGTCAACAAGTGGTGCCCTTGATGCTGCGATCACCGTCGGTGATTTCGCGCCTGCAAGCTACTCGCTGGCATCGATCCCGGATACGGCTTCGATATCGTTCCGTATCATTCTCTCGAACAACGCAGCGCTGAATACCGCGGGTTACCGTTATGCGATCGATAATCTGGTGGTCAGTGGCGACGTGCTGTCGGTGATCCCCGAGCCCTCATCAGTTGCCGCGCTGGCAGGAATCGCAGTCTTGGGATTTGTGCTTTTGCGTCGCCGCCCGACGTGTGGTTGAGTGCCGCCTTTATGGGCGCTTTCCGACGTTATCTGGGCTTGGTGTGCGTGGCCGCGGCGGCTGCAACAGCGGGTTTTTCTTCTGTGACGATTCTGCCGCTCGGTGACTCGATCACCGAGGGCGGAAGTGGATTCCGTGTCTATCGGTATCCCTTGATGGAAAAACTCCGCGCGGCGGGTTATGACGTTGCCTACGTCGGCACGAAAACGACCCGTGCCGAGCCGGGGTCACCTTTGGGCGAGTTGCGTCATGAAGGTTACGGAGGCCAGTCGATCGGTTTCCTGAACGCTAAGTTTAACGAACTCTACAGGCAAAATCCGGCTGACATTATTCTGCTACACGCGGGGCATAATCAATTCGCCGACAAGCTGCCTGTGCCGGGTCTGCTGCGCGATACCCGCGCAATCATTGAAAAGGCCCGCGTGATTAACCC
>JBEVND010000196.1:0-4487 GCA_040508285.1 Rariglobus sp.
ATTTGAAGAGCGGGGCGTTGACGATCGCCTTGCCCAACGCGCAGGCGAGCGAAGGCGTTGCGGCGTTTTTGACCTGCACGCGAATCACATGGCGCACGCCTTCGCCGTTGCGCACGACGTCTTCGGCGAGGTCGCGACAAACCAAGGTAAGGGCCTTCTCGAACTCCGCTAAATCAGCCGCGCTGCCCGGCACTTTGCTCGATGAGATCAGCGCCACTGTGTCAGACGTGCTCGTGTCACTGTCCACGCTGATGCGGTTGAAACTCGTGTTGACCGCTTTGGTTAGCAACGCGCGCAACGTGTCGCGCGACACGGCGAGGTCGGTCAAAATGTAAACCAGCATCGTCGCCATGTTGGGCTCGATCATGCCGGCGCCTTTGGCGATGCCGACGATACGACCTGCTCCCACTTGGGCGCTGCGCACTTTCGGATACAGGTCGGTCGTGACGATGCCTTCGGCCGCAGGTAAAATGGAGCCAGCGGCAAGCGCGGCGGCGGCTTGTGGTAGATGCGCGATGATGTCGTCGGCGGGCAACCCCCAACCAATCACGCCCGTCGAACTGGGTAACACGGCAGTCGCAGGCAGGCCGAGCAACTTGGCGGTTTCAACGCACACGCGTTCCGACGTCTCGACGCCGCCGGGAGCGCAGACGTTGGAGATCTTGTTGTTGATGATGATCGCGCCAAGCACCGGTTCACCGAGGCGCTGGCGTCCGACGATGACGGGAGCGCCGGGAAATGCGTTTTTCGTAAACATCGCCGCGAAATCCGGCGTGGGCTGGTCGAGGGCGATCAGCGTGAGCGTCATCTTGGCGGGCTTCGGCGCCTCTTTGGGCATGAAGTCAAAGCGGGCCGTGCCGACGCGGAAGCCTTGGGGCAGGGCGGATTGCGACGCGAGCCAGGCGCGATGTTCGGCGCGCGAGGAAAAGGTAAGAGCGGTGCTGGGCACGCGTCCAAGGAGTGGCGTGACGGGCCGTGGAGTGAAGCCGATTTTTCGTCCGAAGGGTGCCGAAGGCGTTAATTCCCGTCCCTCGAAGAGAAATAAGATGGAAATGCCGGCCACGCGTGATTTACCCGTGATACTCCAACACCGATAAGTGAACGTAACTGAAATCACCCACAAGGCGAAGGTGCTCCTCGAAGCCCTGCCTTACATCCAAGACTTCCGCGGCTCCACGTTCGTCGTTAAATACGGCGGCAGCTTCATGGATGACCCCGATCCCGCGGTGCGCAACCGCGTCGCTTACGACATCGCGTTCCTCGCAGCGGTCGGCATCAACGTCGTCGTCGTTCACGGCGGCGGCAAAGCGATCACCAAGGCCATGGAGTCGTCCGGGCTCAAATCGCAGTTTGCCCCCAATGGCATGCGAATCACCGACGAAGCCACCGTGCAGATCGTGAAACGCACCCTCGACGAGATCGTGAACAAGGATGTTTGCGCCGCCATCAAGCTCGCCAACGCCCAACCCAAAGGCCTCGCCGGCGACAGCGTGCTCGTGTGTGAAAAACTCACCATCGACGACAACGGCGACACGGTCGACCTCGGCTACGTCGGCGAAGTCACCGAGGTGAAGGTGAAGCTTATCAAAAAAGAAATCGCCGACGGCAATGTGCCCGTGATTTCGCCCGTGGCCGAAGGCCTCGACGGCAAACCTTACAACGTGAACGCCGACCTCGTCGCTGGTCGCGTGGCCAGCGCGCTGCGCGCCCGCCGCCTTGTTTACATGAGCGATGTCCCGGGCCTGCTTTCCGATCCGAAAGACCCGAACACGCTGATCTCCACGCTCAAGATTTCCCAAGTCGACGACCTCAAGAAAAAGGGCGTCATCGACAAGGGCATGCGTCCGAAAGTCATGAGCGCCGTCCGCGCGCTTCAAGAAGGCGTGCAGCGCGTGCACTTCATCGATGGCCGTTTGCCGCATTCGCTGCTGATGGAAATCTTTACCGACACCGGTATCGGCACGGAAATCGTGCACGGTTGAGCGCGCCATGAGCACTCGCCCCGACGCGGTTCGCACCAGCACAGCTGAGCTTTACGACGCTCACGTTTTAAAAAACTACGGCCGCCCGGCGCTCACGCTGGTGCGCGGCAGCGGTTCACAGGTTTGGGACGATCAAGGCACGCAATATCTCGATTTCACCTCGGGTATCGCGGTCAGCGCGCTCGGTCATTGTCACCCGTATTGGGTCGCCGCGGTTCAGCGTCAGGCGGGCGAGTTGATCCACGTCAGTAATCTCTTCCGCAATCCCAACCAGGGAGAGCTTGCGCGTCGCCTCGTCGGCTACGCCGGTCCTGGTCGCGTATTTTTCTGCAACAGCGGTGCCGAAGCCAACGAAGCGTTGCTCAAGCTCGCGCGTCTCCACGGCATGAAGCGAGCCGGTGGCGAAGAGGGAAAAATCTACAAAGTAATCTGCGCGAAAAACGCATTTCATGGCCGCACGTTTGGCGGCATGAGCGCGACCCCGCAGGAGAAAATTCAAAAGGGGTTTCGCCCGCTCGTGCCTGGTTTTGCGTTTGGCGAACTCAACAACCTCGCCTCGTTCGAGGAGTTGATCGACGACCAGACGGCCGCGATTTTTATCGAGACGATTCAGGGCGAAAGCGGCGTGAACCCTGCGACGACCGAGTTCCTCCTTGGTCTGCGCGCGTTGTGCAACAAGCACGATTTGCTGCTCATCCTCGATGAAGTGCAGTGTGGCATCGGCCGCACCGGAAAATTCTACGCTTACGAACACGCGGGCGTGCGTCCCGACGCCATCGGCATGGCGAAAGGCCTCGGCGGCGGTTTCCCGATTGGCGCGGTCTGGATCGGAGAGAAGTCGGCCGAGCTTTATCAACCCGGCATGCACGGCACCACGTTTGGCGGCACTCCGCTGGCCTGCGCCGCTGCGCTTGCGGTTCTCGACGTGCTGGAGAAGGAAAAGCTGATGGAAAAGGTCTCCGCGCGCGCGCCCGTCTGGCACGGTGAACTCGAGCAGTTGGCCAAGGAGTTTCCTGCGCAAGTCATCGGCGTGCGTGGCCGTGGTTATCTCGTGGGTATCCAACTCGCCAGCGATCCGGCCCCCTATCTGGCCGCGGCGCGCGAGAGCGGGCTCCTCGCTGTCATGGCGGGTAACAACGTCATTCGTTTGCTGCCGCCACTTACGGCGACGCCGGAAGAACTCACTAAATCGGTGGAGATCCTCCGCTCGGTTTTTGCCGCCAAGGCATGAGCGGATTTCACGGGGTCGGGGCAGTCACCAAAGAGTAACGCGCCGGTGTGCATTTTACTCTGGTAGGAGCGGGGCGGGGGGCTTACACCTGACCGCTTCATTTTTCCATGAAGCACTTCCTAAAAGAGACGGACTTCAAGCCGCATGAGGTGGCCGAAGTATTCGCGTTGGCCCGTGAGCTCAAAGCCAAGCGCGGACGTCATACCCCGCCCGTGCTTCAGCACCAGACGTGGGCCCTGATTTTCTCGAAGTCTTCCACGCGCACCCGCGTGTCGTTTGAGGTCGGCGTGCACGAACTCGGCGGCAACCCGCTTTTCCTCAATAAAAACGACATTCAACTCGGTCGCGGTGAGTCCGTCGAAGACACCGCCAAAGTGCTTTCCCGTTTCGTGCACGGCTTGATTGTCCGCACTTACGAGCACGCCGAAGTCGAGCGCCTCGCCGCGAGCGGCACGATCCCGGTCATTAACGCGCTCACTGATTTCCTGCACCCCTGCCAGATCTACACCGATGCTTTCACGCTCGCTGAACGCTGGGCGCCCAAGGGCGGCGATTTACTCGCCTCGTTAAAGGGCAAAAAAATCGCGTTCCTCGGCGACACGGCGTGCAACATGGCCAATTCGTGGATCCTCGGCGCAGCGCTCTTCGGCATGAAGATCTCGCTCTCTGGACCGAAGGGTTTTGAGCCTTCTCCTGAAATCGACGCGCTGTTGAAGAGCGAAGGTTTCGCGAAGGAATATCAGTTCACGACCGATCCGTTTGAGGCGGTGAAGGATGCCGATGTGGTTTACACCGACGTATGGGTCAGCATGGGCAAGGAAGAGGAGACCAAGCAGCGCATCGCGCAGATGTCACCTTATGCGGTGACGGCCGAGGTGTTTGCAGCCGCCAAGCCCGACGCGTGGTTCATGCATTGCTTGCCCGCGCATCCGGGCGAGGAGGTCAGCCAGGAGGTCTTGGATAACCCGCGCTCCATCATTTTCGATCAGGCTGAAAACCGTCTGCACACGCAGAAGGCCATCATGTCGGTTCTTGCCCAGCAGCCGCGCGCCTAAAGACGCCGGTCCTATTCACGTTTAACTTTCCCTCTATGAAAATCGTTCTCGCCTACTCCGGTGGTCTCGACACCTCCGTCATCGTCAAGTGGCTCAAGGAAACCTACGACGCGGAGATCATTACCTTCGCTGCTGACGTCGGTCAGGAAGAGGAGCTCAAAGGCCTCGACAAAAAGGCCAAGGCCACCGGCGCTTCGAAGCACTACACCCTCGATCTCG
>JBEVND010000208.1:0-5867 GCA_040508285.1 Rariglobus sp.
AGCGCCTGACGTCAGCTTAGATCTGGTAGGTCTGAAGCGGAACCGGATCGAGGATGCGGCTGTTGGGCATCTTGGCGGTGAGCTGCTCGACGAACCAGGCGCGGGCGAGCGGGTCGCCGTGCGTGAGGATCACGTTGCGAGCTTCGGTCTGCACGGCGAACTCGAGAAGCTCTTCGCGGTCGGCGTGGCCGCTCAGTTCGTAACGTTCGACGCGGGCATTGAGCTTCGCAGTGACGTTGGCGGTCGCGAAGAGGAACTCTTCGCCCGTCTTCGTCTGGAGGAGCGCGCCACCGGGTGTATCGGGATCGCAGTAGCCCACGAAGCCGATGGTGTTCTTCGCGCTGCCGATGAGACCGGAGGCGAGGGTGTAGCTGGGCGTGCGCTCGACGAGCATGCCGGAGCTGATGATGTAGAGGGCGTTTTGCTTCGGGTCTTCGCCGGCGACCAGCTTGCGAGGGGCAGGCTGAACGTTGAGCTCTTTGATGACCGAGCGGCTGAACTGCACGTCCTTGGTCTTGCGGGAAATTTCGTCGAAGTAGTCGGCGAGATCCATGCCGAGACCGGCGCAGAAAATCGGGCAGTTCACCAGACGGCCGAACTTGCGGGCGTCGTGGATGATCGAGAGCACTTCCTGCATGCGACCGAGGGCGAACACGGGAATGAGGAACGAGCCGCCGCGGTTGATCGTGTCGTTGATGGACGCGATCAGGCGGTTAACTTCGTTGAGACGTTCCTTGCCGAGGCTGCGCTCGGTGGTGCCGCGCGTGGTCTCGATGACGACGGTGTCGAACTTGCCGGCGGGGAACTGCGCGCCCTGGAGGGTGCGCTGGTTCTCGAACAGCACGTCGCCGCTGAAAAAGAAGTGGCGGTGTTTGTGGTGGATCTCGACGGCACCGGCGCCGGCGACGTGGCCTGCGCGGTGGAAAATCAGTTCGATCTCGTCGGTCTTGCCGCGGAATTTTTTAACCTGGCCGAAGGGCAGACCGATGATGCGACCGGCGATGCGGTCGATGTCGTTGTGCGTGAAAAGCGGATAGTCGGGGATGTTCGCCTCTTCTTTTTGGCGCATCATGACGTTGGCCGAATTGTGCAACATGCGCTCGATGAGCATGCGGCTCGACTGGGTCATGAGCACGGGGGTATTGGGGTGCTGCATCATCGCCACCGGGAGGCTGCCAATGTGGTCCAAATGGCAGTGGGTGATGATGATGAGGTCCAGCTCGACGTCCCGGATCAGGTCGTAGCGAGGCGTCGCGGTGCGACCAGCTAGCTTGGGGTTGAGTCCGCAATCGATGAGGATGTTTAAGTCCCCGATCTGCACGAACATGGAGTTGGCACCGATGCCACCCTCTGGATTCAAATCAATTAACTTCATTTATTAAACGGAAGATCGAGACGCACGGGGCGAAAGGGCGCAAGGCGCAAGTTTAGCTCAATGTCACTCGCGACGCCCTTCAGCCGCCCGCAAATCCTCGGTCAAATATCGCAGGAGCCCGCGCCGCCGAGGCCGTAAGGTATCTGCATATCAAAGGCAGGCAGGACCACGTGGATGTGGCGGCCGAGGTCATCGACGCCGTGGAAACTCCCGCGCGAGCGCGCCGAGGTCGCGGTGACGTGATAGCTATTGTAAGAGAATTGCTCGCCCGGCGAGAGACGCGGGGTCTCGCCCACGATTTTGTCGCCCTCAATCACGAGTTGTTCGCCGTCGGCATGGGTCACGACCCATTTGCGACCAAGGAGCGTGACGGTGTGATCGGAGCCGTTGTGGATCGTGATGAAATACACGAACGCGTGCGGTTTGTCCGGCGGCAGGCTCTTGCCCCCGTGATGATACACGAGTTTGTCGAGACGGGCGGTGAGGCCGGGAAGTGCGAGGGAAGCGGACACGGCGAACAACCAAAGCACGCCCCGGTTCATTGCAACTGCTTTGGCCCGACACCTGATCGGAATGCGCGGCCGATGACTGCGGGCTTGCCTCGGTTTTCGTGCGGCCGCACAAACGGCCTTTTATGGAAAAACTGGCCCTACTTTCGGTGAGCGACAAAACCGGTCTGGTGGACTTCGCCACCGCCCTCGTGAAACAACACGGCTACAAGCTGCTTTCCACTGGCGGCACCGCGAAGCTCCTCGCGGAAAAAGGCCTGCCCGTCACCGAGGTCAGCCAGCACACCGGCTTCCCCGAAATGATGGAAGGCCGCGTCAAGACCCTTCACCCCAAGATACACGGCGGCTTGCTCGCCCGTCGCGACAAGGCCGACCACCAGGCCGCCGCCAAGGCCCACGGCATCGACATGATCGATCTCGTCGTGGTGAACCTGTATCCATTTGAGCAGACGGTCGCCAAGAAGGACGTCCACTTTGAGGAAGCCATCGAGAACATCGACATCGGTGGTCCGTCGATGCTGCGCAGCGCCGCCAAGAACCACGAGAGCGTCACCGTCGTCGTCGACCACAACGACTACAACGCCGTGCTCGTCGCGTTTGCCGACACCACGCAACTCTCCGCGCTCCGGCGCAAACTCGCGCTCAAGGTTTTCCAGCGCACCGGCGCCTACGACACCGCCATCGCCAAGTATCTAGAGTCGCAGGCCGACGCGCCTTCGCTCGATGCGCTCAGCGGCCTGCCCGAGACGCTCACGCTGTCCTACAAAAAAGCGCAGTCCCTCCGCTACGGCGAGAATCCGCACCAGCAAGCCGCGCTCTACGGCACGTTCCACGAACACTTCCAGCAGCTGCAGGGCAAGGAGCTTTCGTATAACAACATTCTCGATATCACGTCCGCCACCTACCTGATCGGCGAGTTCGAGAAGCCCACGCTCGCCATCCTCAAGCACACCAACCCGTGCGGCGTCGCCAGTGCTGACGATTTGGATACAGCCTGGGAAAAAGCCTACTCGACGGACCGTCAGGCTCCGTTCGGCGGCATCATCGTCGTCAACCGCACGCTTGAGGCCAGCCTCGCTGCGAAGATTGCCGACATCTTCACCGAGGTGATCATCGCCCCGCGTTTCAGCGACGAAGCGCTCGCCATCTTCACCAAGAAGAAAAACCTGCGCCTCATGATCGCCAAGGAGGGTCTCGGCGCCGACTCGTTGCAGGACGTGCGCTCGGTCGTTGGCGGCCTGCTCGTGCAGGATCGCAACAAGCTCCTCGGCAACCCGCGCGACTTCAAGGTCGTCACCAAGCGCCAGCCCACGGCCGAAGAGTGGGACACCATGATGTTCGGCTGGCGCGTGTGCAAACACGTCAAATCGAACGCCATCGTTTACGTGAAGAACGAACAGACGCTCGGCGTCGGTGCCGGTCAGATGGCCCGCGTGGACAGCTCCCGCATCGCAGTGTGGAAAGCGGGCGAGGCCAAGCTCGACCTCGCAGGTTCCGTCGTCGTGTCGGAAGCGTTGTTCCCGTTTGCCGACGGCCTCATCGCCGCCGCCGAAGCCGGTGCGACCGCCGCGATTCAGCCCGGTGGCAGCGTGCGTGATGCCGAAGTCATCGCCGCCGCCGATGAGCGCGGCATGGCGATGGTCTTCACCTCCATCCGCCACTTTAAGCACTAAGCTCCGGCCGTCGTTCCGACCGACCGCTCCACAAAAAGCCGCGCCTCTTTCGGGGCGCGGCTTTTTTTGTGTCCGACGAAAAACCAGTTTGGCAGCCGGTCAGTTTTCCATCCGCAGGAGCACGGTGTCTTTCACCCGGCTGTCGGCGTCGTAGTTCACCTGCATGGTGATTTTTTTACCCGCCATCATCGAGAGCGGCGAACCGCCGTTTTGCTCGAGCAAGGCCATCATCTCGACTTGTTCGGCCTGCTCCGGCTCCACCGGACGCGGCGTCTTTTTGCTGGCGGCGGTGCCTTGCACGAACGTGAAGACATCCATCTGCAAGCCTGCGCGGCTGGTGCCGGTGGACGCGGGCGCGCCGAATTCCTCGATCACCACGGCGCGTGGCGTGCCGGGCAGGAGAACATTCAGGTCTTTCTTGGTGGCCGAGCGCGACGCGCATCCGGAAAAGAAAAGGGCCACGGCCAGGCCGCCGGCCGTGAAAAACGAAAAGAGGGAGGAGCGGGTCATGGGGAGTGGAGGGTGTCCTTACCCAGACTGATCAAAGGGGGCGCAGTTCCGCGCCTTGCATGGATGCCGGGCAATCGCATCGTGTGACCCTTCATCCATGAAGCCTCACTACAACCTCGCCGAGACACGCACGCCTGACGGAGCCCGCCTGTCGCTGCACGAACACGACGGCAGCTACTGCGTCCGCCTCAACGGACAGGATCTCATGCACTCCTCGACGAGCGCCTCGGAGGTGTTGCTCGGCGAACTTTCGCACCCCCTCATCGACACCAAGGCGCCGACACGCGTGCTCATTGGCGGCATGGGGCTCGGCTACACGTTAAAGGCCGTGCTCGCCAAGGCCGGCGCCAAAGCCGTGGTCGAAGTCGGCGAGCTCATGCCCGAGGTGATCGAGTGGAACCGCACGTTCATGGCCAAGCTCAACGGCCACCTCCTCGACGATCCGCGCACCCAGGTGCGTCTCGGCGATGTCGTCACCACGATTCAGAAAGCCCGCCCCAATTCCTACGACGCGATCCTCCTCGATGTGGACAACGGCCCCGTGCCGATGGTCCAGGGGGGCAACATCCGCCTCTACGGTCCCCGCGGTTTGGATACATTGAAGTCCAAGCTGCGCCCCGGTGGCCGCCTCGCGATCTGGTCGGCCGCGCCCGATCACACGTTCGAAAAACGCCTGCGTGCCGCCGGCTTCAACGCGCAGGCGATTCCCGCGCGCCTGTTCCCCACGGCCAAGCGCAGCGCCTACGTGATCTACGTGGGTGACAAACCGGTCGATGACGCCGCTCCGGGTTCCACGCCCAAGAAGTCGCCGCCGGCCAAGCCAGCGCCGGCCGATTTGCCGCCACGCCGCCGTCCGCGCAAGTAACCTTAAGCGCGGGGCAGTTGCTTGCGGAGTGCGTCGATCAACCCCGCGTAATCGGCGTCGCCAAGCAGCTGCTTGGGCTCGGGCATCATCGTGAAGGTCGTGCCCCACGAGGGGCCGTCCGTGTATTTCGGCACCAGGTGCATGTGCAGGTGCGGCAGTTTATCCGAGTAAGCGCCGTAGTTGATCTTGGCGGGGTTAAACGCGGCCTTCATCGCGCGCGCAGCATCGGCGACGTCTTTCATGAAGAGGGCGAGCTCCGCCTCCGGCAGTTCAAAGAGTTCGTTCACGTGGCCGCGATAGGCGACCACGCAGCGTCCGCGGTAGGTCTGCTCCTTAAAGAGGTAGAGAGTGGAAACGCCGAGCGGGGCGACTTCGATCATGAGATCGGTGAGGCGTTGATCCTGGCGGCAGTAAAGGCAGTCGGGGAGGGCGGTCATGGTGATTGCAAACCTGCACCGCTCGCCCGGCGCACGCCACGACCCGCCGATGGAATCAGTTTCAGAGCGTGGACTGATCGACCCGAACGACCGCAGTCACCCGCCCCCGAGCGCGGGCGGCGGAGCGCGAGAGTTAGCGGACGAACTCCTTGTCGATTACGCGGTCGAGCTTCCAGGGCGAGGAGCCGTCTTTCAGCCGGTGAAGCGCGTGGTGAACTATGACCCCTTTCTTGTGCAGGACGGCGCCTGTATGGAAATATTGATACGGTTTGCCCGCGGCATCGGTTCCGTCGAAATCCACGCGAATATTAAACCCCGCCGCTCGCGGTGTATCGATGAACAGCGAGGCCAGTTTGCCGGGCGCGATCGGGCGCTTGATCAGGTTGTGGCCCCAGTCGACATCCTCGGTGCGTGGGGCGCTTCCGCAGGAGCCGGGGCTCACGTAAATGCCGGTGATCGACCGGGTGGCTCCGGTGTCATCCACGAGCCGGTTCAAAA
>JBEVND010000248.1:0-16963 GCA_040508285.1 Rariglobus sp.
CGCGTTTGCCTGGCCCGACGACATCACGCAGGTCCTCGATGTTGACCCGGTGAACATGAGTTGAGCCGCGTGCGCTTAAGCTTGGTCTGCGTCATCAGCAGACAAGCAGGAGGGACCCCAATCAGCGGAAACCTCTCCGTCAGTAGAACAGATTGCGATCGAGACTGCGGTATTGGATCGCCTCGAGCAGGTGCGGAGCCTCGATGCGATCAGATGCCGCGAGGTCGGCGATGGTGCGCGCAACTTTAAGGATGCGATCGTAGGCACGGGCCGAAAGTGAAAGCTGCTCCATGGCCTGCTGCAGGAGGTCGCCGAGAGAAGAATCGATTACGCAGCTCGCACGGATTTGTGCATGGGTCATGCGGGCGTTGGACGTGGTGCGCGTGCCGTTAAAGCGCTTGAGCTGGCGTTCGCGCGCACTTTGGACGCGCGCACGAATATCTGCGGAAGATTCGGCGGCTTGTTCCTGGCGAAGTTCGTTGATGGAAAGTGCAGGAGCCTCGATGTGAAGATCGATGCGATCAAGAAGGGGGCCGCTGATGCGCGCACGGTAGCGTTGGATTTGCGCAGGTGAGCACCGGCATTCGTGTTTCGGATCTCCTAAATATCCACAGGGGCACGGGTTCATGGCCGCCACCAACATGAAGCTGCAGGGCAGGGTGACTTTTCCTGCGCTACGCGAAATCGTCACGTGACCGTCTTCGAGCGGCTGGCGTAATACTTCGAGTGCGCTGCGTTTGAACTCGGGAAGCTCGTCGAGAAACAGAACGCCGTGATGTGCGAGCGAGATTTCTCCTGGACCCGGCACCGCGCCGCCACCCAGCAAACCTACATCCGAGATCGTGTGATGCGGCGAGCGAACGGGGCGCCGACCGAAAACGTGCGCACCATTGCCACTGAGGGTCTGGCCGGCGGCCGAATGAATACTCAGGATTTCCAGCGATTCATCGAGCATCGGCACGGGCAGAATCGTCGGGATACGCTTGGCGACCATTGATTTTCCGCTGCCAGGCGGCCCGATCATGATGAGATTATGCCCGCCGGCTGCGGACACTTCGATCGCACGGCGCAAAGCGTGCTGGCCTTTGATTTCGGAAAAATCGCCGACCGACATATCCGGGCCGGGGTTGATCGCGATGCTGGTGGCGTGGGCAACAGGTTGAAGGGTGATTTCGCCAGACAGGAAACGCACCGCTTGATCGAGCGACTTGATCGGATACGCGGCGACACCGTCGACCAGTGCTGCTTCTTCCGCTGAGACCGGCGGAAGGAGCACGCCACGTTTGCCGAGTTGTTTGGCGAGGCGGGCGAGGGCCAGCGCACCGCGCACAGGACGAGTTGCGCCGGATAAACTGAGTTCGCCGGCAATCAGATAATCGTCGATGGCCGTGGCGGAGATCTGTTCGGTTGCGAGAAGGATTCCGAGTGCGATGGGCAGATCGTAAAACGGGCCTTCTTTGCGCAAGTGACCGGGCGCGAGATTGATCGTCGTGCGGGTGCGAGGCGCTTTGAACCCGCTATTGCTGAGCGCCGAAACCACGCGGTCGTCCGACTCTTTGACCGCCGCGTCGGGGAGCCCGACTAAAATGAGTTTTGGGTCACCGCTCTCGCCTGAGTTAACTTCCACATGAACTAACTCCGCATCGATGCCTTGCAGGGCGGCGGACGAGATCGTCGCGAGCATGATCAGGTCGCGGCGGCGAGTGAGTGGCGGCGAGCGATCAAACCGAGATTGGTTTCGATCGCATCAATGTAGGGGTTGCTTCCGTCGGGGCGATTGAGGAACCGATAAACACCCAGAAAGTCGTTTTCCAATTTGGGCTTAACGACATTGATCCAAAAGGCTGTCGTGCCGGCGACCAGTTGGTCGGCAGATTTGAAGAAACGCTGCGAGGAAGGGAGCCCCAGAAACGCATCCGACTCGGCGAATTCGTTGAACAACAACTCAAGCTCGTCTGGGTAGTCCGCCGCTGCCATCTGTCCCAGGTAGTCAGCGGTGGCGACCATGCCGGCCAGCACATGTTCATCGCGGCGATGGAAGCGGAGTTTCATCCCAGTGGTGGATGGGCCGGTGCAACGGATCGCCCCCAAAACCGTGTCGATTTCTTCGATCTTAAAACCGAACTTAGGCAGGTAAGATGCGGCGAGGGCGCAGCTCCTCAGGACGTGGCAAAAAGTGTATTTGGCACCTGTGCCTTCACGATCCGAGCGTAGTTTCAAGTAACCGCTGTCGTGAAGGAGCGCGGTCGCGAGTCCGATTTCAAACTGGCGATTGGAGAACGGGCTTTCGCCGGCCTTCTGCCGAGAGAGGAAAAGGTCCATGTAGGCGACCGTGACCTGTAGCGTGTGCTGAAAATCGTGATACTTCAGGTCGTTGGCCTGATAATCCAAATAGCTTCCGGAAAATAGCTTTTCGACTCCGTTGAAGAGATCGCAAATCACCGCAGTCGAGGCACCCGGGAAAAGTTCACGAACGACATCTGACGCCGTTTCAACGACGTTCCCTATATTCGTGGTATCAGTCGTGAGAGGCATGGCGTGGATGGCCTGAATTTGCGGGCGATTTAGACACGCAAAAGTCTGGCGAAGCGGGTTCTGAGTAATGATTTGCGCAAAGCGCGCGCAAGCCCAATCTTCGCGGGCAATTCACCAACTTGAGATGATCTTGGGACTTACCGGAGGCATGGGCGGGGGGAAATCGACAGCAGCGCACTTTTTCAAGGAAGCTGGGTTTCTGCGCATCGATTCGGATCAGATCGTCCGCGAAAAACTGCTCACGGATCCAAGCGTCATTGGCCAGATTGCCGAACGCTTTCCCGATGTCGTCGATGACGCGGGGGCGATTAAACGACCTGAGTTGGCCAACCATGTTTTTAAGAACGACGCGGATCGGGTGTGGCTTGAGGAATTATTGCATCCAATGGTCTATTTAGAGTGGCGATCGGCCTTCGAAGCGCAGCCCGATGCGGCGTGGGTGGTGGAGGTGCCGCTGCTTTTCGAGCAGGGCTTGGAAAATTGGTTTGATTTCATCGTGTGCGTATCGACATCGTCAGCGAATCAGCTTGCCCGGTTGACTGAGCGCGGAATTCCCCAATCGCTCGCCGAGCAGCGTATCTCCAAGCAATTGCCCTTGGCTCAGAAACTCGAAAAAGCCGATTTTGTCCTGTCTAACGACGGCACACTCGAAAGCCTGCGACTGCAGGTAAACCATCTGGCCGCCCGATTGACGGACGTGCGTTGAGGTTGGGTTCTGTGGCCTGAGCTGTCCGATTTTGTTTCCTCTCCCTCTTTTCTCCAATGGATGACTCTGATTTGAACGCCGCCGCCTCTACTGGCGCGGCTAAACCTAAAAAAGCGACCAAGCGCGTAGCCAAGCCTGCTGTGACCAGCGACGAGGCTCCGAAGAAAACGCGGGTTGCGAAACCAAAGGCTGCCAAAGCATCCAAGGCGGCTGCAAACAACGAGCCCGGGCTTTTCGAGTCCGCTCCGGCCCAGGCAGCCGCTCCCGTGGCGGCTCCGGCTCCTGCGGCCGAAACGCGCGAGCCTGTGCGTGAACGCGAGCAACGTCCCGCACCGGTCGAGGATCGTCAGGAGCGTTCTGCTCCGGCGGAAAGCAGTCCAACGCCTGCCCCTGAGTCCAGGCCAGTTTTCACGCCGTCCACCGAGCGTGCATCTCCAGCCGAGGCGACTGGCTACAACGCCAACAGCGACGCGCCTGTCACTCAATCAAGTGAGTCTTCCGACAGCCAAAGCGCAGGCTCGGCTCAGGCAAACTCTCCATCGTCAGGCCAAGAGCACGGCACTCCGCAGGCTGGCGGATTTCCCCAAGGCGGCGGAGCCGAGGATGATCGCGGCCCGTGGTGGAAACGTAAGAAGGACAAGAAAAGCAAGTGGAAGGACAAACACTCCCACGGTGGTGGTGGCGGTGGTGGTGGTCGTCCTGCCGGGCATCAACATCCCCCTCAGCCGGCTCCGCCCGTATTCGTTCAACACTACGGAGACCTTCCTGATCCCGCGCGCTTCGCCGATCTCGTCGCACTCGACGGGTTGGCCGCTACGTTGCAGATCGGCAATGGCGATGCGCCTATCCAGATCGACCAGATCTACTCGTTAAATCTTTTCGAACTGACCGTTTTTGCGAGGAAGCAGGGCCTGCCCTTCGAAGGAACGCCCAACCGGCTTCAGTTGTTGGAGGCACTCTTCATCTATGCCGCCGATAAACAGATTCCGCTGGCAGACCGGGGCTTGGTCGAGCTGACAGACAAAGGCTATGGTTTCATCGTTCACGAACAGTCCAACTATCGCCTGTATCCGGAAAGCACCTACTTGCCGGAGACTTTGATCAAACGCTACGGCCTCAAGCGTGGTCATCAGGTTGAAGTGGTGGTGCAGGGGCCGCAATCGGGCGATCGCTGCGCCGCGGTCGTTGGCGTGAAAACGGTGATGGGCAAAGACCCTGAAGCCGCTTCCAAACTCACCGCCTTCGAAGAGCTGGTGCCGTATTATCCGCTTCAGCGCATTTTGCTGGAAGCTCCTGAAATCCATAAGGACATCTCGATGCGCGCGGTCGATCTGCTCACGCCGATCGGATTCGGTCAGCGCGGACTATTGGTCGCTCCGCCGCGCACCGGCAAAACGGTGCTGCTGCAGAACATCGCGAACTCCATTTCGCACAACTTCCCGGAGAAAAAGCTTATCCTTCTTCTGATCGATGAGCGTCCAGAGGAAGTAACTGATTTTAAGCGTCACACCAAAGGCGAAGTCGTTAGCTCGACCTTTGACGAAGCGCCCGAAAGTCACGTGCACGCCGCAGAGATGGTGATCGAGAAATCGCGCCGTCTGGTAGAGCAGGGCGAACACGTCGTGATTCTGCTGGATTCGATCACGCGTCTGGCCCGCGCCTACAACGCACTCGCGGCAAATTCTGGTAAAATTATGTCCGGCGGCGTTGAGGCTACTGCGTTGCAAAAACCCAAGCGCTTCTTCGGTTCTGCCCGCAACATCGAGGGTGGAGGTAGCATCACCATCATTGGCACGGCGCTGATCGATACGGGCAGCCGTATGGACGAAGTGATCTTCGAAGAATTCAAGGGCACGGGTAACATGGAGTTGCACCTCGACCGCGGTCTTTCCGACAAGCGCATTTTCCCTGCGATTAACATCGATCGCTCGGGCACGCGCAAAGAAGAGCTCATCTATCACCCCGAGGAAATGCAGCGTGTTTACGGTTTGCGTCGTGCGATGCAGGGCATTCCTCCCGTCGAAGCGATGGACATGCTAATTCAACGCTTGAAGAAAACGAAAACTAACGCGGAATTCCTCCTCAGTCTGAGTCGTTAGTTCACCCACTTGTAATTCCCCGACAACTACCCTGATCGGCCAACGCCTTTTCCCCAACGTGACCTCTGCCGATGATTTCGTAATACAGCTCGCCCTCGAAAAGGGCGTGCTCACCCAATCGCAGATCGATGCCGCCAACGAGAAGATCTCGGCGCACACCGACCTCACCACCACGCCGCCCAAACTGGTCGACACGTTGATCGCCAATCACGCGGTCGAGGCACGTCAGCTCAGCAAATTGCTGGCCGACGAGTTCGGCATGCCGCTGGTCGACCTGACGGCGCTGCGTGTTCCAGATGCCGAGGCGATTGCCCGCGTTCCCCGTGCGCTCGCGGTGCGCTACAGCGTTTTCCCGATCGCCAAGGTCGGCAATACCCTGAAGCTCGCCATCAGCGACCCGCTCGATGTCGACGCGATCGATAGCCTTGGTCACGTGGTCAAACTCACCATCGAGCCGTCGGTTGCCCCCGCTGATGAAATCAAACGCACCATCGATCGTTTCTACGGCAAAGACGCCGAAGAACTCGACGCGATGCTGAATGATTTCTCGGTGGGCGGCGCCGAGGCCTCGGCCGTCACCACGGTCGCGGTGGATGGAATGCCGTCGGCTGAAGAAGGCGACGCGCCGATCATCAAGCTCGTCCACCAGATTATTTTGGAGGCGATTCAGCGTCGCGCATCGGACATCCATCTGGAACCTCTCGAAAAACGTTTCCGCGTCCGCTACCGCATCGACGGTGTGTTGCTGGAAATCGAGAACCCGCCCAAGCGCCTCCAGCTTTCCATGATCTCCCGCTTGAAGATCATGGCGAATATCTCGATCGCAGAAAAACGCATTCCTCAAGACGGACGCATCCAGATCAACATGGGCGGCAAGCAGATCGACTTGCGCGTTTCGTCGCTGCCCACGGCTCATGGCGAAAGTATCGTCATGCGTATCCTGGATAAAGACGGCCTCCAGCTCGGTTTGCCTGAACTCGGCTTTTTCAGCGACGACCAGGCGATCGTCGAACGGCTCATCTCGCTTCCCGATGGCATCATGCTCGTCACCGGTCCGACCGGCTCGGGCAAGACGACGACGCTGTATTCATGTCTGCACTACATCAACAAGTCTGATCGCAAGATCATCACGGTTGAGGATCCTGTTGAGTATGTGCTCGCCGGTATCAACCAGGTTCCGGTCCGACACGATGTCGGTATGACGTTTGCCTCGGCCTTGCGCGCCATGCTTCGTCAGGCGCCGAATATTGTGATGGTGGGTGAAATTCGCGACTTGGAGACGGCGGAGATCGCTATCAACGCCTCGCTTACTGGTCACATGGTGTTCTCTACGCTCCACACCAACGACGCGCCCGGTGCGATCACGCGTTTGATCGATATCGGCGTGAAGCCGTTCCTGGTTTCCACGTCGTTGCGCGCGGCTGTTGCTCAACGCCTCACGCGTAAGATCTGCAAACAGTGCAAGAAGCCTTACCACCCGGACTCGAACGAGCTTCGTTCGCTTAATATCACTGCGCAACAGGCTGCCACGGCTACCTTCATGCAGGGTGAGGGTTGCCAAAACTGTAACGGCACCGGTTATCGCGGACGTGCGGGTATCTTCGAAATGTTTGTAGTGAACGAAGAGATCCAGCGCATGATTTACGACAACGTCGGCACTGCCAAACTCCGCGACAAGGCCCGTTCGCTCGGTATGCGCACCATGCGCGAAGATGGTGTTCGTAAGGTTCTTTCCGGTCTCACGACGATCGACGAAGTCGTCTCGATCACAGTCGGCGACGCCAGCTAATCTCTGCGAGTAATCCGCCGCCATGAGTTACGAAATGAACGATCTGCTGGATCTGTTGGTGGAGCAAGGTGCCTCCGACCTCCACTTGCAGGTTGGGCAGCCGCCTACGCTTCGTATCAGCGGTAGCATGGTGCCGATCGATGGCCCGCAGCTTACTCCTGCGGACACCGAGAAACTCATGCTCTCGATCACGCCGGATAATCATCAGCAGAACGTGAAGCTGAACGGCGGCTCGGACTTCGGTTTCGCATTTCTGGAGAAAGCGCGTCTTCGCGTGAGCGTGCTCAAGGCAAAGGGGAATTACGGGTTGGTGCTCCGTCAGATCCCAAACAAAATGTATAGTCTCCGGGAGATCGGTCTTCCGGATAAAGTGCGCGAGCTCCTGTTTCGTCCGCGCGGTCTCATTTTGGTAACGGGCCCGACCGGTTCCGGAAAGTCCACCACGCTGGCGTCGATGATCAATTACATCAACGAGGCGCGTGACGGACACATTATCACGATCGAGGACCCGATCGAGTATTATCACGCGCACAAGCATTGCATCGTTACCCAACGCGAAGTGGGTGTCGACGTTCCCAGTTTTTCCGAGGCCATTCGCCGCGCGCTTCGTCAGGACCCCGACATCATTTTGGTGGGTGAAATGCGCGATTTGGAGACGATCGAAGCCGCCATCAGCGCGGCCGAAACAGGTCACTTGGTGTTTGGAACACTGCACACCAACGGCGCGGCCAAGACGATCGATCGTATCGTCGATGCCTTTCCCGCGAACATGAAGGACATGATTCGCACCCAGCTCGCATCGTCGATCGTCGCGGTGATTTCCCAAGTTCTCTGTAAAAAAACCGGTGGTGGTCGTATCGCTGGCTACGAGATCATGGTGAATACGACCTCGATCGCATCGCTCATTCGTGAGAATAAAACCTTCCGTATTTCGTCAGACATCCAGACCGGTGCCAGCCTCGGTATGATCACGATGGATTCCCATCTGATGAGCCTGGTGAACCGCGATCTTATTTCCCCGGACGAGGCTCTCGACAAGGCGCAAGACGCCTTGGTTATGAAAGAGAAACTCCTCGCGATGGGTGCTCAACTTCGCCAACTCTAACCCTCGAACGCATTCTGCTTTCCCCCTCGTCGGCGCACGCCGGTTACCCTATGTTTGAAAGCCACAGTCAGGCCATTCTTGAACTCTGCCGCGACCAACATCTCGTTGCTCCCGCTACGCTCAACGACCTCAACGAAGAGCATAAAGCCACGGGCAAACCTATTGCCACTTTGCTCGTCGAAATGGGCTTGGTCGAAAAGGAGACGCTGCTGCGTAAGATCGCTGAGAACCTTGGCTTCGAGTATTTCGAAGGCCATGCCGGCGATATTCCGAACGAGGTCGTGGGCGCTGTTCAAGGCAGCCTGGCACGTATGTATGGCGTCGTGCCTGTGCGCGTCGACTCGCAGAGCATCGACCTGCTGGCGATCGATCCTTTTAACAATCAAGTCATCGACGACCTCACGTTTGCTCTGGGCAAAGACGTGCGTCTTGTCGTCGCTGATCCTGGTCGGGTAGAGGGATTGCTCAAGCTACACTACGGTGATGACGACGCGACGATCGATGACCTCCTGAAGGAGCTGACCAGCGACGACCACGATGGTGCAGGCGGAGAGAAAGAGCTTTCCGAACACGACCTCGAATCGATGGCCGGCCAGACGCCGATTATCCGTTTCGTGAATTTGGTTATCGGACAAGCGATCCGCGACAAGGCTTCGGACATCCATTTCGAGCCTTTTGAGCACGAGTTTAAGATCCGCTACCGTATCGACGGTGCGTTGTATGAAATGGCACCGCCGCCCAAGCACCTTGCGCTTCCGATCACGTCGCGCGTGAAGGTTCTCGCGAGTCTTAACATCGCGGAGCGCCGTATCCCGCAAGACGGGCGCATCAAGCTCACGCTGGCGGGTCGCCCCGTCGACTTGCGTGTATCCACTTTGCCAACACAGTTCGGCGAATCCGTGGTGTTGCGCGTTCTCGACCAATCGGCGGTTCAGCTCGATATCTCCGCGCTCGGAATGCCCACGGATGTTTACGACGGCATCAACGAAATCATCAAGCGGCCCAACGGTATTTTCATCGTCACAGGTCCGACGGGTTCGGGTAAAACGACCACGCTTTATTCCGCGCTTCGCGTGATCAATACGGCGGATCTCAAGCTCCTCACCGCTGAAGATCCGGTCGAATACGAAATCGAAGGCATCATGCAGGTGCCGGTAAATCACGCGGTCGGCCTGACGTTTGCCGCGGCCTTGCGCTCCTTCCTCCGTCAAGATCCTGACGTGATCATGGTGGGTGAAATCCGCGACTTGGAAACCGCGCAGATCGCGATCCAAGCGTCGCTCACCGGTCACTTGGTGTTGTCCACGCTTCACACGAACGACGCGCCTGGCGCCGTGACCCGTCTGGTCGACATGGGCGTCGAGCCCTTCCTCATCGCTTCGTCGCTCGAGGCCGTGTTGGCGCAACGTCTGGTTCGACGCATTTGTAAGAGCTGCCGCACCGCCTACGAACCGCCCGCAGCGTTGCTCCAGCAATTGGGCATCGATCCGGTCGATATTGGTAATCGCGAGTTCTTTTACGGTCGCGGTTGTGAACAGTGCAGCAACACCGGTTACAAGGGGCGTATGGGCGTCTATGAGTGGCTGCGAATGAGCGAAGCTGTTCGTGACTTGGTCGTGGAACGCGCATCCACCATGGTAATCAAACAGAAAGCGCTTGAGCAGGGCATGCGCACCCTGCGTGACGACGGCCTCCGCGCGATCTTTGATGGCGCCACCTCAATCGAGGAAATTATCAAATACACCTGATGTGTTTCTGATTTGTTTCCAGCATCGACCTTCAAACTAATCTTCCTTAAACCATTTCCTAAATACCCTTACCCTTATGCCAAAGTTTACCTACAGCGCCATTGAGTCGGCCTCAGGCAAAGAAAAAAAAGGCGTCGTTGAAAGCGCCACGTCTGAACAAGCCGCAGCCGAATTGAAGGCGATGGGCCTGATCCCCACCGCGCTCGCTGCTGAAGGTGGCTCCGGTGCCGCCAAGCTCTCCGTCGGTCCGAAGAAAGACGTGCGCAAGCTCAACGCTCCTTCCGCTGCCGCCGAGACACCGTTGCGCGCCAAAAAGAAGAAGAGCTCCATGAGCTTTGGCCGCATCATCAACAACAAGGGGCTCACGGTTTTTACCCGTCAGCTCGCCACGTTGGTCAACGCCGGCATGCCGATCATGCGCAGCTTGGAGACACTCGCGCGCCAGGAAAAGAACCCGCTGTTCAAAGAGGTGATCGTGTCCCTCGTTGAGAATATCCGTTCGGGCGGTAATTTCTCAGACGGCCTTTTGCAGCACCCCAAGGTCTTCGATCGTCTCTATGTAAACATGGTGAAGGCCGGTGAAGCCGGCGGCGTGTTGGGCACCGTTCTCGATCGTCTTTCCCGCTTCATGGAAAAGGCCGAGAAGATCAAAGGTAAGGTCAAGGCCGCCATGACCTACCCGGTGATCATTGTGTTCGTCGCCGTCGCGATCGTCGGTGCGCTGATGGTGTTCGTGATTCCCCAGTTCGAGAAAATCTTCTCGGGCATGCTTAAGGGCCAGTCGATGCCCGGTCTCACGCTCGCCGTGTTGTCGGTGAGTAATTTCGTAAAGAATCACTATCTGCTTACGATCGGTATTCTCGTCGTTCTCTACTTTGCGTTCAAAGCCTGGCATAAGACCCGCGGCGGCACCCGCGCGGTTGATTGGTTCTTGCTCCACGCGCCTGGCGTTGGGCCGCTTTTCTTGAAGTCGTCGATCAGCCGTTTCACCCGCACGCTGGGCACGTTGCTCGCTTCGGGTGTTCCTATCCTTCAGGCGTTGCTCATCACCCGTGACACCTCCGGCAACGTCCATGTGGCGGATGCGCTGAACGTCGTCCACGATCGCGTTAAAGAGGGTGACAACGTCGCTCGTCCGTTGGATTCCACCAAAGTGTTCCCGAGCATGGTGACCTCCATGATCGAAGTCGGCGAAGAGACCGGTGCGCTGCCCGAGATGTTGAATCGCGTGGCCGATACCTATGATGACGAAGTCGATAATTCGGTGGCCGGCCTCACGTCGATCATCGAGCCCGTCATGATTGTGTTCATGGCGGTCATGGTCGGCACGATCGTCATCGCGCTGTTCCTCCCGATCGTGAAAATCATCCAGAGTCTTTCCTAAGCCTCACGCATCAGTGATGAAAAAAGCCGCCTTATTTGGGGCGGCTTTTTTATGCTCAGATTCGGATGAGCCGTGTGAACGCAGATCAGACTTTGGGTGGCAGGGGTTTGGTCAAAAGAACCGAACTGAGACCGGGCAGGCGCTCGGAAAACTCGTTTTCTTCACCCGCTTGGCGGAGCGCTCGTTGAACCATGCCCATTTTCGCATCGAGGTTATCGATCATCGAAACGAAGACCGCTTCAGGGGTGGCGGCGTAGATGGCCGCGCCCCACTCGGGTTCGCCTTGGTGACTGAGCACGATGTGTTCGAGGCGCTCGAGTCGGTCGGCGTCGAGGCGTGCTTTGATGCCGTGTTTACGCGCGAGCTGATAGCCGAGAACCACGTGGCCTTGGAGAATGCCTTTACGGCTGCGTTTGGTGGCAAGGGAACCTTCGTATTCGATGGCCTTGCCTGTATCGTGTAAAAGGATACCGGCCATCGCGAGGTCGGCGTCGACTTCGGTGTAAAGCGGCAGCAGCGCCCGGCAGGCACGGGCCATATGAATGGTGTGCTCAAGCAAACCGTGGCGGTAAGCGTGATGCATGGAGACAGCAGCCGGGCTCCATTTAAAAACATCACCGATCTCCTCGAAAACGCCGCGCACGGTCATGCGCAGCTCATCGTGAGAGATGCGGTCGATAAACGCGTGAAACTCGCTCCACATTTCCAACGCAGGCTCCGGTGCGATCTCGACCAAGTTGTCGATCAGGCCGGGCGCGGAGAGTTCTTCTTCGGAGAGAGGAATGACCTTGAGCAGCTTGGGCGACAGCCGGCCTTGGTAGTAATCGATCCTGCCCTCGACCCGGAGGACTCCGCCTTCACCGGCTGTCTTCACGGCGTCGAACACAGCTCCGTCGCTAAAGAGCGTGCAACCAAACGAGCCCGTGCGATCGCCGAAATCGAGTGAGAGAAAGGGATTTCCATTCGATGCCGTCTTGATCAGCATTTTTTTCACCACGAGCACGCTGGCGAATGGGCGTCCGGACGCCTCGACAAGCGCCTTAAGTTCGCGAACAGAAAGCAACGGAAGTTCTTCAGACATGACGAGTGCGGGTCAGGAGTATTTTTTGACGAGCTGGGTGTAGCCCTTGAAGAAGGGATGGCCGGCGTCGTGGAGAAGCGCGTAACAAACGGTTTCCGACGGAAGCAAATGGATGCCGGACCGCGTCAATGCATTCAGGCAGATCGCGGCGTCGTCGGGGCGGCGCGCGCCGATCGCGTCGGCCAGAACGGTCACTTGCATGTTGGCATCGAGAGCTCCGAGCGCAGTTTGGTAAATACAGACGGGCGTCTCCAAGCCGCACACGATGATATGTTCCAAATCAAGACCGCGTAGTGCTTCGCTGATACCGTCGTCGGCAAATGCAGAGAACGCGTTTTTGGCGTAAACCTGCGCGTCTGGAGCCAGAGCCAGCAAGTCGGCATCAGTGCCGCCTAGTTTGCGCGGCAGTTGCTCGGTAAAGGCTACTTGGATGCCTAGTCCCTTGGCCGCCTCAATGGCGAAGGCGCAACGTTTCTTCACCGCGGCACCGTCATGGATAGCTTTGAGAAAGACTGGCTGAAGGTCGATGCACAGCAGGAGCACGCCGGGAATATGAGAAGTAGTAGCCATGTTTAGGAATAATAACGACGACGGGCTTTGACCTGCACAAACCGTTTTTCCGGAAGAATGTAGGCCGTGAGACTGCCGCCCATGGCACAAGCTGTGTCGATGCCGACCGACCATTTCAATTTATACACCTCAGAACGCGGTGTGTGACCGTAAACGACGAACGGAGGACCGTTCCAAAGGTCGGCCCAGAGCGGGGCGTTGGGTGCGTCTGCGCGTTTGCAGGCACGGCCGTCTTTATCGATCGCCTGGATGCGCGTCACGATCGAAGCCGGCTGGCGCTGCCAAGGTTCGGTGGGGAGAAATCCGCCGTGCACGAAAACGGTATTCAGCTCCGCAACGTAATGCGTGAGCGGCATGGCTTCGAGATACTGCCAGTCTTCGAGTCGCAGTTTCTGATACGTATCGGCGTCGCTGGCGCGTGAGATCTCGGTGACGGGCGTTTTGTTTTTGCGGTAGTTGAGCAGCCGCAGTTCGTGATTTCCCAAGAGCGAGACAGCGCGGTGCTGGCGGGCGAGGTCAATTACCTTGCAGCTGTCGGGCCCACGATTGATCAGGTCGCCGACCAAAATCAGACGGTCGTCCTTGGTGAGTTGGAGGCGTTCAAGCAGCTCGGCAAACTCTTGGTGGCATCCGTGGATGTCGCCGATGGCAATGATACGACCGTTCATTCGTGCAATTGCGGAAATTTGCTAGCGTCCACCCCCCTTGGAAGTAAACAAGAAAGCCATGGAATTGAATCTGCAGCCGCTCGCGACGTCGTGTTTTGTCACGGGGAAAGCTTTTCAGGAAGACGACCGGGTCATCAGCTTTTTGGTGCGCAGCGAGACCTCGGACGAAGTCGTGCGCTACGACGTGCTGGAGGCTTCACGCGAGAACCTCAAGGTGCCGGGTTTTGTGGCCTGCAGCTGGGGCCATGATTTTAAACCGCGCAAAGCCGGCGAGAATCCTGAGCGGGAGCTGAAGCTAACTGCCGAGAACTTGTTTGTCACTCTGGCCGATCCGTCGGTCGAACTGGCTCCGGAGAACGAGCGTCTCGTGCAATTCCTGGCGTTGATGCTGGAGCGCAAAAAATTGCTGCGCCCGAAAGGCCGTGCGGCTGACGGTCAGCGCAATCTCTACGAACACGCCAAAACGAAGCAAATTTACGCCGTGCCCGCGGGCGAGTTGAGCCCGGAGTTCTTCATCGCGATCCAAGAGCAGCTGGGCGTCCTTGTCGGATCCAAGAAACCTGCGGACGCCGCCAAGCCGGTCGAGCCGGTCAGCGATGCGCCGGCCAGTTGAGGTGAAAGCGGTCTAGGGCGGCTTTGACGACTGCGTGTTGAGTGGCGACGCGTTGCTCGATCGGCGTAATTGAAGCCGTTTCTACGGTGTAACCTAAGCGGCAGTGGTTCTGGAGCAGGTAGAGGGCTTCGGGCCATTGCTCGCGCAGAAGCGGTTCGGTGTCGGGACGAATGATGCCGGGCACAAGCGATTCACGTCCATCAATCAACGCGGCGGCCTCAATGAGTCCATGTGATTGGGCGGCCTCAACCATGGCGCCGGCCAACGAAGGCCGGTTGTCGGGGTTGAGTTCGTAGAGGTAGAATCCCTGCGTTTCCCAGTCTTCGTGGAGGCAAAAAGTCAGGTCGAAACGCGGTTGTCGGCGCAACCAGCGGATGTGCGCGGCGATTTCCACGCTCTGAGTATCGCGATAGTCGCGATTGAGATCGATGCCCGCGTCGTTCTCGCGCGTGCCCCGCCGATAGCCGGTGGGATTGAGAAGCGGGCATAAAAACCAGTTGGCGCGATCGTCGAACAAGCCGCTTTCGAGCATGTGCAGCAGCGATCCCGGCGGCGCCGGTTCGTCGCCATGGATGCCGCTGGAAATGTAGATGCGCGGACGGCAGCCGGGCGTGCGTTTGGTGTAGGCGATCAAGGGCACGCCGGCGACCTGCGTAAGCGGTTCAGCGCGAAAACCGCGCGCGCGGGCGGCGTCGGCGAATTTGTCGGCGAAGGGCAGGGGATCGAGCGCGCAGGCTTTGACAGCATCCATGAGCTACTTCTGTCTAACGTTTTGCCCGCGCCCGTGGGTGCAAATTATTTCAATCATCATGTCTCAAGTTCGAGTTCGCTTCGCTCCCAGCCCGACTGGTTTTTTTCATATCGGTAGTGCTCGCACTGCATTGTTCAACTGGCTCTATGCCCGACACACGGGCGGCGTGTTTGTGCTGCGCATCGAGGACACTGATCAAGCGCGAAACAGCGAGGAATTCCTCAACGTGATTTATGACAGCCTGACGTGGTTGGGCATGACTTGGGACGAAGGCCCCAAAGTCGGTGGCGCTTTTGGCCCTTATCGACAGAGCGAGCGCGCACACATCTACAAAGAGTATCTTCAGAAGCTCACCGATGCAGGTCGCACCTACGAAAAGGACGGCGCCGTGTGGTTCAAGCTCATCGGCGATCGTTACGAAGTGTATGATGAGCATCGCCAGAAGACGGTCACCAAAGTCGCGGTCGCGCCCAGCGTGATCGACGACCAGATTCGCGGCCGCGTCGAGCGCGTCGAGGATGAGGATTTCGTGATCTTCCGGTCCGACGGCAATCCCGTGTTTCACTTCGTCAACGTCGTCGACGACATCGCGATGCAGATCACACACGTCATCCGCGGCGAAGACCACCTTTCCAATACGAGCAAACATGTGGAGTTGTTTAAAGCGTTTGGCGCGCCGATGCCGAAGTTCGCCCACATCCCGCTCATCCTGAAACAAAATGGGCCTGGCAAGATGTCGAAGCGCGATCAAGGCGCGCTCATCGAAGAATACCAGAAACGCGGTTACCTGCCCGAAGCGCTGGTGAACTTCCTCTCGTTGCTAGGCTGGTCGCCGAAAGATGACCGCGAGAAGATGGCCATCGCCGATATCATCGCGCTCTTCAATTTCCCGGGGATCAATCAAAGCAACGCGCGTTTCGATGACAAAAAACTCGCGCACATGAACATGGCTTACCTGCTGGAATTGCCAGTGGACGATTTTGTTGCACGGGCGCGGGTGTATTTCGAAAAGCACAACGTAACAGCGCCGCTGGCGGCCGATCCGGCTTATCTGCGCGACGTGCTGCTCATCAGCCAGCCCAAGATCAAGTCGCTCGAAGAACTGCCCGCTTACACAGCCTATTTCTTTACCGACGATTTCGTGGTCGATGCGAAAGTGCGGGATAAAGTGATGGGTAAGGGCGATCCCAAGACACGACTGGCAGAGCTGTCCGAGGTGCTGGCGACCGCAGATTTTTCCAGCGACACCGCCATCGAGGAAACCATCAAGGCGTTGGCTACCGCCAAGGGCCTTGGGTTTGGCGATTACCAATCGGTCGCCCGCCTCGCAGTCAGCGGCACCAACGTAGGACCGAGCCTGACAAGTCTGTTTCGCGTGCTGGGCCGTGAACGCGTGCTGGCACGCTTCGCCCGTTTAGTCGCTTAACAAAACTCGGATCAACGAGTCGGAGCAAAGCAAGCCAGCCAAAGCCATGACGATGGCGATGGCGGGCTTGCTCATTGATACACGTTACTTCGCGCCCGGAGCTTTGGCCCAGTTGTCCTTGAGTGAGATCGTGCGGTTAAAAACGAGCTTTCCAGACGCACTGTCTTTCACGTCCAGTGCGAAATAACCGACGCGTTCAAATTGGAATCGATCTTCCAGGACAGCGTTGGCCAGCGATGATTCAAGTCGGGCGGTAATCACTTCCAGCGACTGCGGATTAACTACCTTGAGGAAATCCTCTTCGGCGGCGGGTTCCGCGACGGTGAAGAGGCGATCGTAGAGACGCACTTCCGCGGAGATGCTGTGTGAAGCGCTGACCCAGTGAATGGTGCCTTTGACCTTCTTGTCGGAGTTCGGACCGCCCGCGCGCGTGGTGAGGTCGGCCGTGCAACGCAGCTCGGCGATCGCGCCCGCGGCGTCCTTTACGA
>JBEVND010000249.1:0-3444 GCA_040508285.1 Rariglobus sp.
AGGCGGCAGACTCCCCGCGAGCACACACCAGCCGCCGGAGAGCGATGCGAGTTTGACGCGCAAAGCATCCAGATCGGCCGCGGAGGGGCTGAGCCCGGGGAAATTAATGTCGGTCGTTTCATTGCGTTGAGGATCGCTGATTTTTATCCCGACACGCGTAGATCCAGGCAGGCGCAGGCAATGGTCGTGGATATTCCGAGCGGCGAAAAAATCCGTAAACACGCGCTCGTTGTCACGGCCGAGAAACCCCAGCGCGGCGACGTGCTGGCCGTGCTCGGCGAGGGCGGCGGCGACGTTGATGCCTTTCCCGCCAGCACGGTCACTGGTGTTTTCAACGCGATTAACCGCGCCGGCCTTGAAGCCCGAAATCGTCACCGTGCGATCGATGGCGGGATTGAGCGTGAGCGTAGTGATGAGAGGAAAAGACATGGCTTTATTTGGACAGTGCGCGGACCTCCGAGGCGGTCGAGCAAGCAAGCGCACGTTGCGCCAAGGATCGAAGTGATTTCATCGAAGTGCCGCGAAGATGGCTCTTCACCGTGGCGAGCGAGGGAGCGCTCATGCTGAGTTCGGCGACTCCGAGTCCCGTGAGAATGGCAGCCCCGAGCGGCTCGCCGGCGGCACCTCCGCAAACGCCGACCCATTTCCCTTCAGCGGTGGCGGCACGGACCGTCTGGTCAATTAACCGGAGCACCGCCGGGTGCAACGCATCGGCTTCCTTGCCAAGTTCGGGATGTTGGCGGTCGATCGCCAACGCGTATTGCGTGAGATCGTTCGTGCCGACGGAGAAAAAGTCGGCCTCACGGGCAAACTCCCGCGCCATCAACACGACCGACGGGACTTCCACCATGATGCCCAGATCACAAACGGGACCGCCGACCTCAGCGCGAACGGCTTCGGCGAGTTTCCTGGCAGCGCGCAGGTCTTCCAGCGTCGTCACCATCGGGAACATGATTTTAACTGCACCCGCTTCGGCCGTCGCGGCGGCTCGGTAGATCGCGCGAAGTTGAGTTTTGAATACATCAGGTCTGCGCAGGCACAGCCGAATTCCACGCACGCCGAGGAAGGGGTTCTCTTCTTTTGCGAGGCCAAGATAGGGCACGAGTTTGTCACCGCCGATATCGAGCGTGCGGATGACCAGCGGCAGGCCGTTCAACGCCCGAATCATTTCAGTGTAGGCAAGGAACTGCTCGTCTTCCGTCGGAGCGGTGTCGCGTCCGAGAAAAAGAAACTCGGTTCGCAACAAACCCACGCCTTCGGCACCCGCGGCCACCGCTTCGGCGGCTTCGGACGCGTGGCCGATGTTGGCGACGATTTCAACGCGGTGGCCATCGGTCGTGAAGGCGGGACGGAAACGGTCCGCGTCGGCGGCAGCTTGCACTTTGGCGAGGCTGGCTTGGTGTTCGCGCGCCGAGGCGAGTGCGAATTCGTCGGGATGCGGATACAGCCGGCCGGCGGCGCCGTCGAGAATCGCCATCGCACCATCGGGCAGCGACAGGACTTCGCTCCCCGCCCCCACCACGGCCGGCAATCCGCGCGCACGAGCGATGATCGCTGTGTGCGACGTGGGACCGCCCGACGCCGTGCACAGGCCCAGAATTTTCGCCGGAT
This sequence comes from Rariglobus sp., assembly GCA_040508285.1. Taxonomy (GTDB): domain Bacteria; phylum Verrucomicrobiota; class Verrucomicrobiia; order Opitutales; family Opitutaceae; genus Rariglobus. The sequence continues at coordinate 1,612 of JBEVND010000249.1, forward strand.
CAAGACGGGCTGTGTCCGAGGGCGTGAGATCGTCGGCGACCAAAATACATTTTCCCGCCGGCAAAACCGGATCGCGGCTCACCACGCCCGAGAAGAGGCGCAGCACACGTTGGCCGATGTCGCGCAAGTCGGCGGCACGTCCGGCGAGGCGTTCGTTTTTGAGCCGACGCACTTCGTCAACGCGGCGATTGATCACCTGTTGCCAGGACCAAGGCGCGCCGTGGCCTTCCTCGATCAAATCGATCACCTCGGCACGGACTTCGGTGTCACCGAGAAGCGCTTGGTGAGCTTTAAAAATCTCCGCCTGGGCGGGCACGGGACATGCCGCGGCGTCTTCGCCGAGCTTACGCAGTTCGGCATCGGCTTGTGCCAGCACTTGGTCGAAGCGTCGGCGCTCGGCGGCGGGTTCTCCGCGTGTGTCCTCCACCGAAAGCATCTCGGCGCGAAAACGAAAAATGGGCGCCATCGCCATGCCGGGAGACGCAGGCGTTCCAACGATCACCGACGTGATCGTCTCGGGCGCGGTCCACACCGGCGCAGCCGCGGCCTCGTCTGCAGCAGGTTCGTCGAGGTCGCCAAGACCGCTCTCGACTGCCTCGCGTAGAACAGCGATCGCGGCCTCTGCATCCGTGCCTCGCGCCTCGATACGCAGCGTGGCACCGCTTTCGACGCCGAGACGCAGGAGCGAGGCCATCGCCTTGCCGTTGGCGGCACGGTTTTCGTGGATCACACGAATCTCCGACGCGAAGTCGGCGGCAGTCTCGGCAAACTTCGTCGCAGGGCGCGCATGCAAACCAGCATGACCACGGAGAACAACCTCCGTGCTTACCGCGCCGGGCCAGGGCTCGATGGACGCCGGTGGTTTTTCAGCGGCCGCGGGAGACCGGCGAAGCGCCGTGAGGATATCGTTCACGTCGGTCGTGGTGGCGAGGCGCTTGGCAGCGGCGTCGTCATCGAGCACGTCCGTCAACGCGGCGAGCACTTCGAGATGTTCATCACCTCGAGCGGCAATGCCTACGACGACGTAAACGGTCTGTTCGTCGTTCCAACGCACACCGGCAGGAATTTGCACCACGGCGAGACCGGTGCGCTGGATGAGCTCGCGATCCTTCTGCTGGCCGTGGGGAATCGCGATGCCATGACCGAGGCAGGTGTTGGCCTGATTCTCGCGCGCCAACATGCTCTCGATGTAGCCCGCCTCAATGTAACCAGCTTCCACGAGAAGCTGACCGGTCGCGCGGATGGCGGCGGATTTATCCGCGACTTGAACGCCGAGACGGACGGTGCGCTCGGTAAGTGGCAGGTCGGACGTGCTTGATGCGACGGAGGTCATAAGCGTAGGGGTTGGGAGTTAATCAGGCGTGCGCGGCCGTCGTAGGTGCCGGTTTCTTGAGCGTGATCAAGAGCGTGCCCGTGGTAACGACCGTGCCGGCGACGATGGCAATGAGGTAAGGAACGAGGTTCGAAACGGCACCCGGTATCAGGAGAGCGAATACACCGCCATGAGGCACCAACAACTGCACGCCTGACATCATGCTCAGCGCACCGGTCACGGCCGAACCAAGAACGAACGCCGGGATGACCCGCAACGGATTACGGGCGGCGAAGGGAATCGCGCCTTCGGTGATGAAGGCCAGGCCGAGCACCGCGGCGGCGGCGCCCGCTTTGCGTTCCTCGGGCTCGAAGCGGCTCTTGGCGAGGAACACCGCCAGCGCGATGCCAAGCGGTGGCGTCATGCCGGCGGCCATGACCGCCGCCATCGGCGTGTAGACCTGGCTGCCGATCAAACCGACGCCGAACGTGTAGGCGGCTTTGTTAATGGGGCCGCCCATG
>JBEVND010000331.1:0-3041 GCA_040508285.1 Rariglobus sp.
CTGGATCCATTGCTGGATGTGCAGAGACGGACTCGGCGGTGAAGAATTGCTTTGTCGGCTGATTGGCGGTTAGCGCAGGAACGCTTCAAAGAGGCCGCCGTCGACCGTGATGACTTGCCCGGTCGTCTTGCTCAGACGCTGGCTGACCAGGAGGAAGTAAGCTTCGGCCTGATCGGCCGGGGTGATGGGCGTTTTGGTCAGCGTGCGGTCGGCGTAGAACTGGGCCAGCTTGGTCACGAGGCTCTCGGTCGCTTCGTCGTCCGTGTAGGGGATCGCGTATTTCGCCAGCGAGCCGATCACGCGGTCGCGGGGGAACATGGCGGATCCTTGCACGACGGTCGCGGGGGCGACGCCGTTTACGCGGACGAGCGGGCTGAGTTCGATCGAGAGTTCGCGCACGAGGTGGTTCGCGGCGGCTTTCGAGGTGTCGTAGGCGAGCGAGCCTTTCTTCGCGACGGCGGCGTTGGCCGACGTGGTGAGGACGAGGTTGCCGCGGAGGCCTTGGTCTTTCCAGGTCTTGAACGCTTCGTCGGCGACGAGGTAGCTGCCGGTGACGTTGATGTTGAAGGTGAGCGCCCACTTGTCGTCGGGGATGTGGCCGGTGGTGTCGGAGGGGACGAAGATGCCGGCGGTCACGCAGATGCTGTCGAAGCCGCCGTAGGCGAGCGCGACTTTGTCCAGCATCGCGCGGATACTGGCGCGGTCGGTGATGTTGGCGGCGAGTCCGATGGCGGGGCCGCAGTTGGATACGCCCGTGCCGGCGACGCCGATGCCGACGCCGTATTTGGCTTCGATCTCTTTGGCGGTGGCCTGGGCGGCGGCTTCGTTGAGGTCGACGCACACGATGTGGGCGCCTTCCTTCACGAGGCGGTGGGCGGTTTCTTTGCCGATGCCGGAGCCGGCGCCGATGACGATGATCGACTGGCGGGCGAGTTCTTTCTCGGCGGGCATGCGCTGGAGTTTCGCCTCTTCGAGGAGCCAGTATTCGATGTCGAAGGCTTCCTGCTGCGGGAGGGAGATGTAGGTGTCGATCGCCTCGGCGCCGCGCATGACTTCGACGGCGCAGTTGTAGAATTCGGCGGTGACGCGGGATTCGGACTTGTCCTTGCCCCAGGCGATCATGCCGAGGCCGGGGATGAGGACGACGGTGGGGTTGGCGTCGCGGATGGCGGGGGAGTTGGCGCGTTTGCAGGCGGCGTAGTAGGCGGCGTAGTCCTTGCGGTATTGGTCGAGGCCGGCGGCGAGCTTCTTCTTGAGCGTGGCGGCGTCCTCGGACTGGGGATTCCAGTCGATGTAGAGGGGCTTGATCTTGGTGCGCAGGAAGTGGTCGGGGCAGGAGGTGCCGAGTTCGGCGAGGCGGGCGGCGTCGGCGGAGTTGACGAAGCGGAGGATTTTCTCGTCGTCCTGCACGGTGCCGATGAAGCGTTTCTGCTGGGAGACCTGGCCGCGGAGCCAGGGGAGGATGGCGGCGAGCGTGGAGGCGCGGGCCTCGGGGGCGAGGGAGGCGTATTTGGGTCCGCCGAAGGCTTTGGCGTCGCCACCTTTGGCGGCGTATTTTTGCTCGATGTAGGCGGCGGCCTTTTCGATGAGGTCGAGGGTGCGGGTGTAGCAGACCTTCTCGTTGTCATCCCACGAGATGAAGCCGTGTTGGCCCATCATGATGGCTTTTACGTTGGGTTGCTTGCGGGCGACTTCCTGCATGGCGAGGCCGAGCTCGAAGCCGGGGCGCATCCAGGGGACGTAGGCCATGTCGCCGCCGAAGATTTCCTGGGTGAGTTTTTCGCAGTTTTTGGAGGCGGCGATGGCGATGATCGCGTTGGGGTGCATGTGATCGACGTGCTTGCCGGGCAGGAAGGAGTGCAGCGGCGTGTCGATCGAGGAGGCGCGGGGGTTGAGGTTGAACGTGGTGTGAAAATACATGTTCACCATCGCGTCCTCGGCCTCGGACTTGATGCCTTTGTTGGCCTTGGCGGCATAGACCTGCTGGAGGCCGATGAGCTTGTCCTGGTAGAGGGAGGAGAAGTTGTCGCGGTTGGAGGTGCGGAGGTCGCCGCCGGAGCCTTTGACCCAGAGGACTTCGGTGGATTCGCCGGTGAGCGGGTCGTTTTCCTTCAGCTTGGAGGAGGTGTTGCCGCCGCCGGTGTTGGTGATGCGTTGGTCGCTGCCGAGGAGGTTGGAGCGGTAAACGAGGCGGCCGACGGGATCGAGGGACGCGGCCTTGGCATCATCCCAGAGGAAATTGACGTATTTGTAGGACATCGAAGTAGCGAGTGGTGGTTAGTGAGTAATCGAAAGGTGGGCGGAATCGGAGGCGCTCAGAGGCCGAGGGCCTTTTGGCGGTAGTGTTCGTCGGGGCGGCCGGCGATGCGCTCGACTTGTTCGGCGCTGAGGAAACGCGGCACGGCGCTGATGGCGGCGGCGCCCACGAAGATCTCGGCGGCTTTGGCGGCCATGAGCGTGCCGGCGAGCACGGCTTCGGGCGTGGCGCCGAGCGCGATGAGTCCGTGGTTTTCCAGGAGAATGATGCGCGGGGCGCGGGAGAGGCGTTTAATGTAATCCTCAGTGGCGGTCTTGATCGCCTGCGAGAGTTTCAGGCCGGGGTCGGTATAGGGAACGTAAACGCTTTCGACGCCGCAGCAGACGATTTCGTCGGGGAAGAGGCGGCGCGTCGCGAAGGAGCGCGCGTGGTTGGAGCAGAGGATCTGGTTGACCGTGATCGCGTGGGTGTGGCCGACGAAATTCACGCCGGGCAACGTGAGCAGATACGCGTGGAAAATGGCTTCGACGGACGGCTTCTTCGCGTCGGGCGAGACGCGGGCGGCAAAAAGGGCTTCGTCCACGGCGGCGTCGGTCATCGACGCGGCGGAGAGGAGCGGCACGAGTTTGTCGAAGCGACACTCGGCGGTGCCCGAGGCGGAAAGCGTGGCGAGATTGGAGCCGGAGGCCTTCACGACAAACGTGTCATCGGAGACGCGCGCGGAGGTGTTACCCTCGCCGAGAATAGCGAGTTTGCGCTCTTCACGGCCAAGCTGGTGCGACAG
>JBEVND010000338.1:0-5739 GCA_040508285.1 Rariglobus sp.
AATACGGCTATATGGAGGCGCGTATCCTGTTTTCGAATGCGCCGGGCAACTGGTCGGCGTTCTGGATGTTTGCCTCCACGGTCGGTGCGGCGGGCGATCCGCGACTGGCGGGCGTGGAGATGGACATCGTTGAGCATCGCGCGGCGGATTGGTATGGGACGGACATCTCGGACAAGGTGAATTCCGCGATTCACTGGGACGGCTACGGAGCCAACCACAAAGCCAAGGGCAGTGGATTGCAGGGAAGCGGTCTGGATGGGACGTTCCACATCTACTCGATGGAGTGGACGCCGGACTTCACGAAGTTCTTCATCGATGGCGTGAACACGTTCACGGTCTATAACTCCACCGTGACCAACCCTGCGCCGCCGGAAGCGCCGGTGTCACGACGCAGCCAATACTTCATGCTGAGCACGGAGATTTTGAATGCGAACTGGGCGGGCTCGATTCCGGCCGGAGGCTTTGGCTCAAAGACCACGAGCGATTCGCAGATGATCGTGGACTACGTGCGCGTTTACCAAACATCGCCCGTCACGCCGGCGGTTCCTTCGGGGCTCGCGGTGTCCAATATCAATCACCGTGCGATCAGCCTCTCATGGAACATGGTGGATAATGCACCGTATTATAACGTGAAGCGCTCGCTGACCAGCGGCGGTCCCTACACGACCATCGCGACCACCGGTAAGGGTTACACGGATACAAATGTCATTCCCGACCAGACGTATTATTACGTGGTCTCGGCGGTGAACGGCGGCACGCAAAGCGGAAACAGCACGCAGGTCAGTGCCGCGCCGTTGCCCGGCGACACGCAGGCCGGTCTCTGGTCTGCGCAGATGGCGGTGAGTGGCACGGCCAGTTATCACGCCCTGCGGCAGACGGTTTCGGTCGCCCCTGGCACCAACTACTCGGCTGGTGTGTGGGTGAAGGGCACCGGCCGCATCCGGTTTGGCGTGCGCAAGACCGATGGCAGCTGGCTTTCCAGCCAGTTCATCAACGCAGGCACGGCGTGGACGTATCACTCGGCAACCTTTAACTCCGGCACGAGCACGCAGGTAAATTACTACATCGACGACTCCTCGGCGGTCGCCGGAACGGTCTTGGTCGACGAAGCGTTCCTCGGTGTTTCGGGTGGCGCCAACTTGCTGGCAAATCCCGGCTTCGAAGCGGGCAATACCGGTTGGACGATCTACCAACCTGCCTCGTGGAAGATCCTTCACGCGGCCAATGTCCACTCCGGGCAGGGCGCGTCGCGTGGTGTCTTCAGCGGCACCGCCAGTTACGGCAACGTGCGGCAAAACGTCGGCGTCACCGCGAGCACGGCTTACCGGGCAGGCTTCTGGCTCAAGGGCGCCGGCCGTGTGCGTTTCATGATTCGCCAAGGAACGAATGGCGCGGCGCTCGCCAGCCAGTTCATCAACGCCACCTCGACGTGGACCTATCACACGGTGCCTTTTAATTCCGGGGCGAACACGGTGGTGACTTTCTATGTGGACGATTCGTCGGGCATCGCGGGCACGACTTACATCGACGACGCGTTCCTCGGAGTATCGGGCGGGGGCAATCTGCTGGCCGATCCCAGCTTCGAAGCTGGCACTGCTTCCTGGCAAGTCACGCCGGCCGTGTGGAAGACGGATCTCTACTGATCGCCTGCCCTCAGGCGTGGTTTAGTTTGCACGCGCATCGTGAAAACGGTGCGCGTTTTTCTTTCTATTGGTAGAACGTGGGGTCAATTGACCTGGCCCGACTTCCTTTGAGCGTCGATTGATCTCACCCGGCAAACGCCGCTCGATTTAACAGCCGTCCTCCTTTTCGGACATATGCCTTTTTCTTCGCCCCTGTCTGATCCCGGTTTGCCCGCGGTATCCACCGTCGCCGCCGCTGAGCGCTCGCAAGCACGAGGCCGGTATTTTGCCAAGAAGACCGCCCGCGTCGAAACGCTGCCAACCTTCGCCCGTTTACGCGCGCAACTGCCGGCTCCTCGTTACGACGTGCGGCCGGAGTGGATTGAGATGTATTGGAAGGCGTGGGAACTGGCGTGTCGGAACTTCCACCAGCCTGCGCCGGGGAGTGGCTTTGTTTCCTCCTTCATCGATGCGGCGTTCAACGAGAACATCTTTCTCTGGGACACGTGCTTCATGTCGTTTTTCTGCAATGTGGCGCATCCACTCGTTCCCGGTATCCAGTCTTTGGATAATTTTTACGCACGCCAGCACGACACCGGGGAAATCTCCCGCGAGATCGTGCGGATGAATGGCGAAGATTATGGCCCGTGGGTGAACAAGGAAGGGCGTCCCCTCTACAGCAGCCACGGCTGGGACAACTCCGCGCAGCGTGACACGCCGGTGACCTACATCGGCCGCGCCACGCCGCAACCGCCGCCGCACCTTACGCTCGACGCGTTGAACAACCCGCTGTGTGCATGGGCCGAGGTCGAAAGCTACCGCTTCACGGGAGACGCCGCGCGACTGGCGCTCGTTTACCCTGCGCTCGAGCGTTACTACCGCGCGCTTCAGCACTACTTGCGGCAGGGCAACGGTCTCTACCTCACCGATTGGGCGAGCATGGACAACTCTCCGCGCAACAAGCTGCTGGCGGGCGGTGGTTGTGCCGTGGATACATCCGCGCAGATGGTGCTCTTTGCCCGCAACCTCGCGGACATCGCGTCAGTGATAGGGGACGCCTCGGCGAGTGGGGGTTTTGAGCAGGAAGCGGCGCGCCTCGCTCACCTGATCAACGAACTGCTCTGGGATGACGAGCGTCGTTTCTACTTCGATCTCACGGCGGAGGGGAAACGCACGCCGATTAAAACGGTGGCCGCGTTTTGGACTTTGCTGGCCGGCGTGGCCCAGCCGCACCAAGTCGAAGGCCTTAGCGTGGAATTGAACAATCGGCAGACCTTCGCACGACATCATCGCGTGCCGACGCTCGCCGCTGACGAGGCGGGCTACGATCCGCAGGGCGGGTATTGGTGCGGCGCGGTCTGGGCGCCTACGACCACGATGGTTATCCGCGGTTTGGAGCGCAGCGGACGGTCTGATCTCGCACGCGAAATCGCTCTCAACGATCTCGAGGTCACCGGCCGCGTGTTTCAGCAGACGGGCACGGTGTGGGAAAACTACGCTCCGGATGCCGACCAACCTGGCACGCCTGCCAAAGGCGACTTCGTGGGCTGGACGGGTATCACGCCGATCCTGCATTTCCTGGAGCAGGTGATCGGGCTCAAGGCCGACGCACCCGCCAACGCGTTGACGTGGCGCCTCAACGAGTCCGGCGCGGTAGGCTGCGACCTTTATCGGTTCAACGGCCACGTAACCTCACTCCAAGCTGGCCCTGTTGATGGCGCCACCAGCAAGCGCACGCTCACCGTCGAGTCGGACGGCGATTATGCACTTTTGCTGCATCACGCCGGAGTATTTCGGACGTTCGAGGTAAAAGCGGGCTCGCAGACGTGGATCGTCTGACAACTCGCTGGCGTTAGCGCGGGGATTCTCCCGAGTTCTCGCGAAAAATCCCCTAAATATGTGGGGGATTGGGCCGATTGAGGGCGTGTGACCGTCTGTGCATCTCCTTCACGCGCCCTCCATGAGTGAGATTTCTCCGCCCTCAATCCCTCGTCGCCAGTATTCGGACCAGGATATCATGAGGCGCATCGACGCGTGCCCGAAACTCGCGTCGCTCCAGAGCATCAACAGCGCGCTCGCCGGTCTCGTGAAGTCGGAGCAAAGCATCGCCGGGCAGATCGCCGAGATCATCCGTCGCGACCCTTCGCTCACGGCGCGTTTGTTGCGTATGGTGAACAGCGTTTATTTTGGCCTGAGCGCCAAGGTGAACAACATCGAGGAAGCCGTTTTTTATCTCGGGCTGCGCCAGATCCGCGAACTCTCGATGGCGACGCCCGTCATCGAGGATTTGGAAAAGATCAACCGGTCCACGTTGCGTCTGCCGTGGCGAGATCTCTGGAAACACTCGATCGGCTCCGCCATCATGACGCGCGAGATTCTCGCGACCACCAATCTGCACATCGACGACGACACCGACTACATCGTCGGGTTGTTGCACAACGTCGGTAAGGTCATTCTCGCGTCCACGTTTCCCGACGAATTTGCGCAGGTGGTCGAGGGCACTTATCACAGCACCGCCGCCGTCTGCGAACGTGAGCGCTCCTTGATCGGCTGGGATCACGCACGCGCGGGTGGCTACTATTTAACCCGACACCAGATCGCGCCCGAGATCGTGGACGCGGTGATGTTTCACAACGATCCCGTGGCGGCGGCGGAGAATGCCTATTTCGCGGCTGCGGTGCAGATCGCCGACCAAGTCGTGCGCAGCGCGGGGATCGCCGGCGGTTTTGAAAACGTGCCGGCGCTTCATGACGAAGCGTGGACGTCGTTGCCCGGGTGGAAAGTGCTCTACGGCGAAAACGACCGTGAGGCGCGTCTCGCCAAAGCTTCGTTGCTGAATCGCATGCAACGCCTCCCCGCGATGTTGAGTGGACTCATCTGAAGCCATGCCCTCTGCCATCATAGCCGAGAGTGAAGAGGCGCTGCTTTTGCTCGATTCCGCCGAGTGCGTGAGTGGGGCCACGCCGCAAGCGGCCGCCCTGCTCGGGTTGACGGTGGACGATCTGATCGGTCGGCCTTGGGCGGAGATCCCGCGTCCCGGCGATGTCGCGGCGACATCCCACATGCACACGCTGCAAGCCGGCACGCGTCGCACGAAGCTGCGCCTCGTGACGCTGGAAGCGCGTGCGGAAACCGGTGCGCACGAAGCGTGGCTGGCACCGTGGGGCGAGAGTGCGGAGTTTGCGTTGCTGCGCGGTCCGGACGGACGCGCGTTGACGGTCAACTCGGCGTTCGCGCGTAAGTTTGGCTCCGCCGCCGGGTCATGGGCCGGTCGAGATCCCGAGGAGTTAATCCACCCTGACGACGTGGATGATTGGCGTGTGGCGGTGGCGAAACTTCACCAGCCCCCGCATCAGGTTTACCACGAGCATCGCTGGATGACGGCGCAGGGCTGGCGCTGGCTGGCGTGGGAGGAGCAAGGCGTGCGCGTAGCCTCCGGATCGATCGTGGCGACTCGCGCGATCGGTCGTGATGTGACGCGCCGACGGCTCGCCGAGGAGCACTTTCACAAACTCGCGAGCATCGTCGAGCAGACGCAGCTCTCGGTCGTTTTGACGATGCCGGACGGACGCGTCGAATATGTGAACCCGCGCTTCACCCAAGTCAGCGGCTACACGCTGGAGGAGATTTTTGAACAAGGCATCGAGGTCCTCCGCACGGGCTTCACCAGCGATGGCGACTACGCGGCGTTTCTGCGCACGGTGCGTGAAGGCAAGACCTGGCAAGGCGAGTTTCAGACCATCTCGAAGCGCGGCGAGGCGCGTTGGGAATCGGCCCAGGTTTCGGTCATTCGCGATCAACGCGATCGCATCACGCACATCCTCTGTTTGCTGGAGGACATCACGCAGCGGAAGCTCCTCGAGGCGCAGCTTTTGCAGGCGCAAAAAATGGAAACGCTCGGCACGCTCGCCGGCGGTATTTCCCACGATTTCAACAACCTGTTGGCGATCATCAGCGGGTTTTGCGAGATGTCGCTCATGCGGTCTTCGCAGGATGAGAAGCTCACGCGCTACCTCACCGAGATTCACGAATCCACCAAGCGCGCCTCGGCGCTCGTGCGGCAAATTCTTACGTTCAGCCGCAAGCCCGAGGACGGGGTGCGCCAGGTGAGCCTTAA
>JBEVND010000343.1:0-4397 GCA_040508285.1 Rariglobus sp.
GCCCGGTCGAAAGACCGGGCGCTTTTTTGTGGCCTGATGGCAGAAGGCCGGGGTGATTTTCCGATGATAATCCAGCTGCTCAGCTCAGCGCATCAAAGAATAGAGGCCAGCGGGCGTCGTTAACCGTAGCGAACGGGCGGAGTCACTGCGTTGGAGAGCACGGACGAAGACGGAGAAAGGGCTGAAAGCGCGCCGCGTGTTAATGCGTGCGGGAGCCGTGCGCAGTTTGAGTGGGGCGCGTAAGCGAGCCCCGATTCGTTTGGCTTTCCATCCGAAAGCGCCATGCGCCTCTGCTACGATCGAATCTAAACCCCGAGCTCAATTCTGAGGGGCTGTGCTCGTTTCCAGACGCGAAAAAGCCGGCCACGAATGGCCGGCTTTTAACACACACTGTGATATACAGTCCGACCTAAAGTTAATTGTTATCGAACGAACCCTTGGCGGACTTGGACGTCATGAATTCACGGATGATCTCATGGCGGGCGCGCACTTGCTGCTCCTGTTCGATCTCCTCGGACGAACGTTGGTGTTCGTGCGAGGCGATCGCCTTGCGCATCTTGGAGAGGGCAATGTTCTGAAGCTGACGCACGCGTTCGCGCGTCACTTTGAACTTCTCGCCGACTTCCTCGAGCGTGAGCTCGTCGCGACCGTCGAGACCGAAGCGATACTTGATGATCTCGGCTTCACGCGGTTCGAGTGAACCGATCATGTCGTAGAGATCCGAGTTGCGGGTCTTTTCAGTCAGCGACTCGAAGGGGCTGGCGGCGTTGTCGTCACCCACGATTTCACCGAATGTGCCCGAGTCGCCATCGTCTCCGATGGGCGCGTCCAGCGAGGCCGGACGAACGCTCACCGACTTCAAGTGGGCAACGCGGCTGGTCGGAACCTGGAGTTCGATTGCGATCTCTTCGTCCGTGGGCTCACGGCCGAATTCCTCGGTGAGCTTCATCGCCGTCTTGCGCATCTTGGAGATCTTATCGACCAAGTGAACGGGCAGGCGGATGGTCTTCGATTGGTTGGCGAGGGCGCGCTTGATGGACTGTTTGATCCACCAAGCGGCGTAGGTGGAAAGCTTGCCACCCTTGCGAGGATCGAAGCGCTCCACGGCCTTCACCAAGCCGATGTTGCCCTCGGAGATGAGGTCGAGCAGCGGCAGGCCGAAGTCCTTGTAATCCATCGCGATTTTCACGACGAGGCGGAGATTGGCCGAGATCATGTGATCGCGGGCGGCCTTGTCGCCCTTGCGGATGCGACGGGCCAGCTTCACTTCTTCTTGGATGGTGAGCAGCGGGGTCTTGCCGATCTCTTGGAGATAAAGCTGCAGGTTGCTGCGATCACCGTGGGCGGGCTGGGGTTCACGGGCGGCGGCAGTGTCGTTCTTTTCGAGAAAAGACGGAGCGGCCTCCATGTCGGCGACAGCAACAACAGCGGCGGCAGGCGCGAGCGTATCGACTTCGTCGGACTGATTAAACTTACGCGAGGACTTCAATTTGGCGGCCATGGTAGTAAGAGGTTTGACGGTTGAAACCGCCGCTCCCGGCGAATCCGAGATGTGGGCGACGATATTTGTGACCTAACCGAGCTTGAAACGTTCCAACTAGATAAATGGTCAACTATCGGTCGTGGCGGTGTGATTCCACGGATTTTAAGCCGCCACTTAAAGCGACAGTATGACCCATAAAGCCGGCGCTATGACACTCTACTTGAGCCAAATAGGCCTAGATCATCCAGTGAAGATCTCACTGGCAACTCACTCGAACTATGTCCGCCACCATGCCGCCTTAGGGCGACTTTCCGGTAATATGATCAGGCGTGTTCCAATTTGCAAACGTGCTCTGAGCAAACATCGAATGCGGAATGGGTTGCAGGATTTTTTTCGCCTCCGCGCGCTCAAGTAGTGGTTGGAGCGATAACTGATTTCGAGCGAGCGCTTCGTCGAGTAACGAGACGAACGAAGTCGGATAAAGCGCAATCAACGGCTCGTAACCGTGCGCGGTTTTAGGAACTGCCCCGAGGCGACCGCCTCCGGTGCTAAGTAGCAGATTGAGAGCTTCTGCGGAGATGTGGGGCAAATCCACGGCCAACACCAAAACCCAAGATGTCCGAGCCGCTTTCAGAAGAGCGGATAAACCGGCAAGCGGACCGCCGTCTTTGATGGTGTCGGTGACCACTCGGGCGTCCGCAACGGCGTAGTCGATTTCGGGCCGCCCGGAAATCAGCAGCTCCTGCGCACCGGCGGCTCTTAAACCTGCGGCTTGGCGTGCGACCAAAGTCACGCCGTCGATCTCGATAAACGCTTTGTCGCGTCCCATCCGTGATGATCGTCCGCCTGCCAAAATCGCACCGCTAAAAGGAAATGCAGTCATCGCGGGCGGTGGAGGAGGTCCTAGCTGGCGGTGGTTCGTAGCACGCCGTCGGTGAGGATGCGCGCGCGGAGGCCGCCACGACCTTTGAGCGCCTTTTCCGCGCCAGGATGAAAGGCCTGATCCATCCAGTAACACGGCGTGCATTCCGCCGTGCCCGAAAAACGGATACCTTGAATCTCGAATTCCTGGCCGATCAAAGAATTCAGATCCACGCCGCGCGTGATGACGTTGCGTCGAAATGCCGCGGACGAAACAAATTCACGGTCGATTTGGAAGTGCGCGCAGAGGTCCTCGAAGACCTCGTCGGCGAAAAAGGTGATCTGACCTTTGTAGTTGGTTTTGTAGTCGAAATAGCGGTCTCCGCGCAGGCCGCTGCCAGCGACGCATTCGACCTCATGCACTTCGAGGGTGGGTGCGTCGCCGGCCGGTTTACCGTGATGGCCGAAGTAGTTGTGCGCTGGAGACACGAAGATTTTAAGAATTTCGATCATGATGCGGATCATTCACCGAGGTGTTTCAGGCACTCACGAATTGCAGGAAGCAACGGCGGCAGGCATTCGCCGATGGCTTTGGGATTCCCAGGGAGGTTAACAATCAGCGTGTAGCCGCGCGTGCCGGCCGTGGCGCGCGATAGAATCGCGGTGGGCACTGTCCGAAAACTCACCGCGCGCATGGTTTCGCCAAAGCCGGGGAGTTCACGATCAAGCACATCGCGCGTGGCTTCAGGAGTGACGTCGCGGGGTGCCGGTCCGGTGCCACCCGTGGTGACGATAAGGTCGCAGTGCTCCGTGTCGCTCAGCTCACGCAACAACGCGGAGATGCGGGCGCGTTCGTCGGGGATCACTCGTGAAAGGATCAGCGGTTCAGCCCCGAATGATTCACGCAATACGCGTTCGATCTCCGGACCACTGCGATCTGCATAAACGCCCGCAGACGCGCGGTCGCTAAGGGTGACTCGAGCAATGCGAAGCGGAGTATTCACGACGTGGCAGGATCGGGTTAATAAAAGAAGGGGCTCTCAGATCTTGGTTTTTTCCGTCACGCGCACTTCGCCGATGACCATGGTTTTATCCACGGCTTTGAGCATGTCGTAGAGCGTAAGCGCGGCGACGGAAACGGCGGTGAGCGCTTCCATCTCCACGCCGGTTTTTCCGGTGAGCCGGGCACTGGCCGTGATCAGGATGCGGTCCGATTTAACAACGAAATCCACAGAGACTTTATCTAGCGCGAGCGGGTGGCATAGCGGGATGAGTTCGGAGGTGCGCTTGGCCGCCATGATGCCAGCGATGCGCGCGCAGGCCAGCACGTCGCCCTTGGGAAGCGCCTGTTTTTTTAGAAGGCGAATCGTGCTCGGAGCACAACGAATCTCGCCCGCAGCGGAGGCCATGCGTTGTTGTGGCGGTTTGGATCCGACATCGACCATCGCGGCCGCGCCCTTTTCGTCGAGATGGCTGAGTTTTTTCATTTTTAGCGGCACGGTAATATGTCGATCTCTGCACCGAGCGAGATCGTTGATGGAACGCGGAGCAACCCTTCGGCTGCGCCGAGCACGGTGAGGTCTGAAGAGTCGCGCCAAGGCAACGGCAGGGCGCGACGTTGAGCACCGTCGTCGGCCCACACGCACGGCCACCACGTTTCGCGTGGATCGGCTTTGAGCTGGGCGTTTGGGGCGAGTTGCGCCCGCACGCACGCGGTGGGCGCGATGCCCGCAAGGCGATCCAGTGCTCGCTTCACGAAGAGATGAAAACATACAAAGTGCGAAAGCGGATTGCCCGGCAGACCGAAGGCGAGCTGCCGTCCGCGGGACGCCGCGATAAACGGTTTTCCGGGGCGGCTGGCGACTTTTTCGCAGTGGAGGGTGAACCCGAGTGAAGCGAACAACGCACCCGTATGATCATGGTCACCCACGCTGGCTCCACCGCTGACGAGAATGACATCCGCTCCCGACGTCATGGCTTCGGTTAAGGCAGTCGCGGTCGCGGAACGGTCGTCATTTACGCGCCGGTGCCAGATGAGTTCGGCCCCGGCGTC
>JBEVND010000379.1:0-11312 GCA_040508285.1 Rariglobus sp.
CGACGTAAAGGCCGACCGCATCGTCGAACAAGAACTCATCCTTAAAAACCTCGGTCGCGTGCGGGACATGATTACCGGTCCCGAAGGCTATCTTTACGTTTCGCTCGAGCTGCCCGGTCCCGAGAACCCCGCAGTCATCGTCCGCCTCGTGCCAGCGGAGTAACGCGTAATCTACCCTCGGCCACTTCCCGTTCTCCATTCGTCGGCGCGACCGAGCCGACTTGCGAGCTCGGAAACAAGTGCGCATAGCGAGCAAGCAAATGAGGGAGCGCCGGCGGCGCAAAGACGCGACAGGAAAAACAATCGCCGTCCTCCGACCTTCTCCATTTAGTATCCAATAACACAATACGCACAAATCCCGCCCGGAATTCACCCCTTGCGCGTGCCGTCGCGTTGCCTACGTTCAACCCATGAACGCACCCGAGCACCCGCCTTCTCGCGACATGAACCGAGCCTATTGGGATGCGGTCGCGGCCGACTACGATTCCGAAATCTTCAGCGTGCGAGACAATGATACGGCCGGCTTGATCGCAGGCCATATCAGCCGACTGGCCGACCCGACCCACACGGCGGCCGATCTTGGCTGTGGTGTCGGTAAATTCACGCCCATGCTCGCCGAGGCCTTTGGCCGCGTGCACGCGTGCGATCTCTCGACGAAGCTGCTCACCCAGGCGCGCCGCGAATGCCGCGGGTTCAACAACGTCGATTTTCTCCAGACTGATCTCGGCCGCGTCGCCCACCCGTTTGAACCGGTCGATTTCGTTCTCTGCGTCAACGTCCTCATCATGGCCGGTCTCGACGCACGCCTGAGTGCCTTGCGCGCCGTCACCGCCCAAGTGAAAAGCGGTGGCCACCTCCTGTTGGTCACCCCGTCGACCGAGTCGATGCTCTACACTCAATTTCGCCGTATCGACTGGTGCCTTCGCGACGGCATGAGTTGCGAGGAAGCGGTGCGTGACAGCCTTCCTGCGCACGGTTCCGTCCGCGCGCTCCATCAAGGCATTCGCCCGATCGAAGGGGTGCCCACCAAACATCATCTACGCGAAGAACTCATGGTGCTCTTGCGCGGCCACGAAATGGAGATCCTCTCGACGGAAAAGCTCACCTACCCGTGGACCACCGAGTTCGATGATCCGCCCACATGGATGGAGGGCCCGCTGCCGTGGGACTGGCTCGTGCTCGCTCGCCGCAAATGAACCCAACCGCCACGCTACGGCTTTATCGCGACAACGATCTCGCCCAAGTCGTCGACGTTTATCGAGAGGCCGTCCAAGCAATCGCGCCGGCGCTCTACACGCCCCAGCAAGTCGAAGCGTGGGCCGCCTTCGCCGACGGCGCCACGGAACTCGCGCCGATGTTGAACAAAGGCCACCGCCTCGTGATCGAAAGCCCCGAAGGCATCGAAGCCTTTGCCGTGCTCGACCCTGCAGATTACGTTTCGCTTCTCTACTGCCGCTCTCGTGCATCGCGTCTCGGCTATGCCACCCAACTTCTTACCGCGCTCGAGACGGAAGCGCGCCGCCTCGGCGTCCCTCGCGTGCACACCGCCGCGAGCCTGATCAGTCACCCGCTTTTCCTGCGCCACGGTTACACCGTCGACCACCCCGAACGCGTCGAACGCCGAGGCGTGGCCTTCGACCGCTACCGCATGAGTAAACCGCTTTGACTTCGATCTCCGCGAAACGAGCGCCTCTGGCGATGTGAGTAAGAAAATCCGTATCTATTATCTGGATTCAATTTTCATCTGAAAACCCCAGCTCCGTTTACCTCAACAACTCGGTGAGCTTTTCCTGAATCGCGTCGGCCCAGATTTGGTAGCCGGCGGGGCTCAGGTGCAGGAAATCGGGCATGATGTTCTTCGAAAGCGAACCATCGGCCTCGAGGAATTTAGCGCCAATATCGAGGAAGAAGACCTGCTTGCCGTCATCGAGCTTCGCGATTGAGCCATTGACCGCCGCAAGTTTGGCGCGAACCGGATTGTCGGATTTTTCGGCACGCGGAAAAACGCCGAGGAGCAGGATTTTGGTCGCAGGCGTGCGGGCCTGAATTTCTTTCACAATCGCCGCCACGCCTTCCGCGATCTCCGGCGCAGTGTTGCTGGAGCTGTTGTTCGTTCCGATCATGAGCACGACTGCTTTCGGCGTGATGCCATCGAAGTTGCCGTTCTGCACGCGCCAGAGAACGTGCTGCGTGCGATCTCCACCGATGCCGAAGTTGACCGCCTTGAGCGGAACAAAGCGCTCCGTCCACGTGGTTTTTCCGGCGTTGCTCCAGCCCGCAGTGATCGAATCGCCGAGGAACACGACGTCCACGCCGCCTTTTTTGGCGACGGCATTAAAGCCGTTGTGGGTGTCGAGCCATGGCTGACGCGGCACCGGATCGGTGGCCGAGTTGGCGGCTTGCGCATGAGCCGACACCGCGGCCAATGCCAATAAGAAGAGCGAGGGAACGAGACGAAGCAGAAGGGTCTTCATGGGTAGAAACGAAAAGCCATAGAGATGCAGCGAGCCGCGTGAACTCCGAAATCAAACGATACGCAAAAAGCGGATCTTCCATCAGCCGGGCCTTGTCATGCGTCGCGCAAATCTGGCGAGCATGACTGGCCATGGTGGCGCGAATGCTGCAGATTGTGCCTCATGGCAGAAAACGCCCTTCCTGAACCTGTCGGTGAAATCGTGATGCGCACGATCGCGATGCCAGCCGACACCAATTCCAACGGCGATATCTTCGGCGGTTGGCTCATGGCACAGATGGACCTGGGTGGCGCCGTGCTGGCGAGAACCACCGCTCGTTGTCGCGTGGTGACGATCGCGGTCGAAGCGATGACGTTCACGTCCCCGGTGCGCGTGGGCGACGTCGTGACTTGCTACGCAAAATTAAACACCGTCGGGCGCACGTCGCTGAAAATCGATATCGAGGTGTGGGTCGATCATCACGACGGTTCCCAACCTCGTCGCGTGACGGCGGGTCTTTTCACCTACGTCGCGATCGATGGTGAAGGACGCCCGCAACCGGTGAAACGCTAGCAAATCACGCGGGCGTTAACGACGTCGCGCCGCAAAGCGTCGCCAAGAAAGAGCGAAGCCGGTGTAGACAAGGATGAGCGATGCGAGCGTGGCGAGGGTGACGACGATTTTGCCGGTCAGGCCAAACCCCGCGCCGGTATGCAGGAAACGTATCCACACCCGTGCACGCAGGCCCGGGCTGCGATCCTCAAAACGCACCGCCTGCAAAACCTCGCCCGTAAACGGATCCAATTCCACCGGCACGTAGGCGCGACTCGGCATCGTATCGTCGCGCATCACTTCCAGTTTTACGGGGGCGGCTTTAGCGACATCTGCGTCGCTGGGAAAACGCACACCGATCGTCCTCCAATCAGGGACTTCTCCTTGGGCACGAGCGAGTAGTTGATCCATTGGTAAACGTGGCGCGCCCGCATCCGGTGTCGGCACTTGGGGCGGAGGCACGGCCATCATGCCAAAATTGCGGGACTTCGGGGCCTCTTCGCCGGCCAGCGTAAACACAAGTCGGTGTGCCCAGCCGAACGAGATCACGACCGCAGTTGCCGCCAGCATCAACAGAACGGGCAGCGACCAAAGCCCGAATACGTTGTGCCAGTTAAATTCACGTGCCTTGCCCTTGTAGTGGCCGGCCAACCACAGCCGCGGTCGCAGGGCGCGCCCGCTCCATGTGCGCGGGAACCACAGGTAAAGGCCCGTCACGCACAGCAGCAGAAACGCCAGATTGCAGATGCCCGTGATCAACTTTCCCGTCGCCATTCCCTCTCCGTGCATGCCCAGCCAGCGGTGCCATTCTTCCAGTTCATGCAAAACCTCGTGCACGCCGTGCGCGCGGGAATCACGAAGCGTTCCTGTATTCGGATCTGCATACAACGGACCTTCGCGTTTCGCGAAGAGTTCATAGGCGAGGTTGGCATCGCGCGGAACGACGATGTAATCGACGTCGAAGTCCGGGCGATCGCCGCGAGCCTTGTCACGAAGTTGCTCCAGCGACAGTGGCCCGGCTCCCGGCGACGCGGGTTCGATCCGCCGCACTTCACGATCACACCACGCGAGAATTTCCTCTTCAAACGCAATGGCCACGCCCGTCACCGACATCACAGCGATGACCGCTCCCGCCACGAGGCCGGAGATCAGATGTATCCAGAAAACAACCTTTCGAACCATGAGTCTTTAAAAACGAAAACGCGGCCTCCCTCAATCGAGGGAAGCCGCGTGACTGCAATTATCAGAAGCGCAACGAGGCAGTGATGCGGATGTCGCGACCGGCATCAGGCGCGCCACGCACGGCACCGAAGCCCGGGATGGCAGTGAAATCTTCGACGCTGCCGTGGGACAGGTATTGTTTATCAAAGATATTCTTTACCGTGAGCGTGAGGGTGAGCGCCTTTGCAAAGGTCGGGCGCCAGCGGAGGAATACGTCGTGCGTGGTGTAGCCCGGCTTGTTGATCGTGGCACCTGCGACACCGGTCACGTCGTCATCGATGGCGATATCATCGAGGCCTTGCACGAGGCGCATGTTCCATCCGAGGTCGAGCTGGTCAACGGGACGCCAGACGAGATCGGCCACCCACGTGTCACCGATGCTGGAGGCGAGTGAGCCGTATTGGTAACGCGTGGCGTCCTGACCATCGAGCGAGGTGTCGGCGTGATTAAACTGAAGACCCCCGGTGACATTGCCCATCGTGTAGGAAACGCGGGCGAAGGCGCCTTCGGTTTTGAGCAGGCCGGCGTTGCTGTAATCGAACGGCGCGAGACCGGTCATGTCGTAGACGATCAGGTCGTCGATGCGACTGATGTAGCCGCCCGCTTCAAGGATGAGGCCGCCGCGTTTGTAGGTGGCGCGCAGCTCGTAGTTGATCGCGCTCTCGGCATCCATGTCGGGATCATTCGTCGCGGAATCGATACGGAACGCATCGTTGATGCCGGGACCTCGGAAGGCGGTTGAAACGCCCGCGCTGAGCGCAAACTCGCGAGTAACGTCGAAGGTCGCGCCGACGTTGGGGCTGAATCCGTTGTCACGGTATTTTTGGTCCGCACTGTCTTCGAGACGGTAGCTGTCGTAGCGCGCGCCAGCGTTGAGTGTAAGGCGGTCGGTGGCCTTGAGTTCGCCTTGGGTAAAGATGCCGGCGACGCTGCCCTTTTCAGAGAATTGATCGCGGTCTCCGGCGGGACCGGCGGTCACGTCGTCCCGACGCAGATCGACTCCGTAAACGATGCTGTGCTCCGCGATGCGGTGGGTGTTGCGGAGGTCGAATTGCAGGCCGGTGATGCCGCCGTAGTAAGGGCCGAACGGACCATCCTGGAAGAGAACGGCGTCGGTAAAGCTCGTGGTGAAGGCGAGGTCGATCCACTCGATCTCGTCGGGGCGGAAACCGTAACCAAACGTGCCGGTGTCGCGCTCGGCTTCCATGTAGAAAGGAACGTTGGTCGGACCGGCAGCCCACTCAGGACGACGGAGTTTGTCGCCCTCTTCTTGGAGGTTTTCATAGCCGAAGCGAACGGTGTGACCGTTCTTAAACTGGCCGACGACTTTGCCGAAAATCACCTGCTGCTGGCTGTCGGAGCCGAGGAGTTCGTCGCCGTTGCCGTCTGTGATGTTGTCGTGATCGGAGTAGACGACGCTGAGCAAACCGCTCCACGTGTCGTTGGCGCGACCGAAGCCGGTGACGCTGCTCTTGAGGCCATCGGTATTGCTGAAATAGCCCTGCTTCACGAGGGCGCCCGCACGTTCGCCGGGCTCGAGGAGATCGCCGGGATCTTTGGTCACAAAACGGATGGCACCGCCGAGCGCGCCGGGACCGTCGGTGGCGCTGCCGATGCCCGGCTGAACTTCGACTTGTTGCAAGAGCTCGGGCTCAAGCGTGGTGCGGCCCACGTGGTGGAAGAGACCGCCGGACTGCGTGGCACCGTCCACCGAGACGTTGATCAAACCTTCACCGAGGTTGCGCACGTAGATCTTCTGCGCGATGGCAGTCGAGCCACCGACGGAAACCGTCGGGTCCATGGAAAGCGTGTCCTTCAGATCGTTGGCCTGGCGGAGATCGAGGTCAGCGCGGGTAACGACGAGCACGCGTTGCGAGCCTTCCGTGGTGACGAGCATCGGCTCCAACATGACTGCGTTGCCACCGCTGGTGGTCGCGGCCGGTTTCACGTCGGTGACAGGCACGGTCGCGTTGGCGGGACGAACCGCGATCGAGCTGCCGGAACCGGTTTGAGATTCGAGCGACGTTCCCGCGAGAACGGTGTCGAGCGCTTGCGTCGTGGTGTAGGAACCCTGGAGGGCAGGGGCCTGTTTTCCAGCGACGGCATTGGCGTCGAAAATGATTTCACGTCCCGTCGTGCTCGCGACCTTCGGCAATGCGTCCGCGAGCGGTTGCGCGGGCAGATCGAAGACGTAGGTCTGTTCGGCCGGCGTTTGCGCCCACGCGGAAGTCGCGAGGACCAGCAGAGCCAGGGAACGGCTCACGACGGATGTTCTCAAGAAGCGGATAAAGGAAGAGGACGATCTCATAGGTGGATGCGCACCGTTTCCGCAGGACGGAAATAAACGGTTCACATTCATAACGACGGGTGACGTCGCGAATCGTGCACCTCGCGATCAAAAATAATTAACGGCGCGAACGAATCTCGATCAACCGCGCACTCACGCGCACCACTTCAACCGGCGCAATCAACTCCAAGGTCGTGAGGAAATCCACGGGTTCGCCCGTCTTGAACGAACCGGAAATCGAGAGCGTGCGCAGAGCTTCTTCGCGGATCACCACCGTGCCGTCGAAATAACGCGCAGCCTCGCTCACGACCTCGTGTAGCGGACGCTCGCGAAAATCGATCCGCCCGCTGCGCCACGCCGCGAAATCCGTGGTCGTATAGGACGAAATGCCAGAGATGTCTCCACGATCGGATACACGCGCGCGCTCGCCCGCACGAAGCGTCACCGCGGGCGCGGGCGGCGAGCCGGCATCACTGGAAGAACGCGAAGACGCTACTTCCACCACGCCTTTTAACACCGTGACGTCGACGCTCCCGAGATGGCGATCCACTTGAAACTGCGTGCCGATGACGCGCACACGCGCACGCCCCGTTTCGATCACAAAAGGTCGCGCGGCATCGCCCTGCACGGTGAACACCGCGCGTCCGTCGAAGCCCTCCACGTTGCGCTCGCGCTTCGAATAACGGGTCGCAAAACGAGTGCCGCCATCCAACTCCACCTGTGAGCCGTCGGAGAGTTGCACAATTTTGTGTTCACCCAAACGCGTCTCATAAGGCGTCGAGCGGCCGGGGAGACTGGCCTTAAACCAAAAAACAAACGCCAGCGCCACGATGGCGGCCGCAGTGATAAATGAACCGGAGTTTGCACGGAATACGTAAGCCCAACCGGACCACGTTTTGAGGGAGCGGCGGCGTCTTGACGCTTCGAGCGCCGTGGACGCCAAGGTTTCGCGGACTTGTTTCGCAGTGAAAAGCTCCGCCGCGCCCGCCTCGCGATAGAGGCGTTCCAGCCGGCTATAGTCCGCGCGATTGGTCCCGACCTCCAGCCACTGCTCGAACTGGCGGGCCTCGCAAGCGGGCAGACGTTCGCCCTTGCTGCGCAAAGCGAGCCAGCGGGAGGCTTCGGAATATGGATCCGTCATGATGCGGTGGGAAACAGTCGTAGATGACCGGCGATGAACCGTGGTTTCAAGGGAGCGAAAAAATGGCCATCACTTAAACGACGGGCGAGACCCGAAAACATACACCCTGCTCGCGAAGATTTTCCCAAAAATAAAATGCCGCGTCGACGGAACTGCCGTCCCGTCGCTCCGGGAGAACCGCTCCGACGCATTGCCCAGACGCAGCCTGCTCCAGAGACGTTCGCGAACTTTGGTGCCGTTTCGTTCCCGCCCGTTTACGAACTTGGCGTGTCGCCAAGAGCCGCCGTCACCGTGGCGATCGCGCGCGTGAGGTGCTTCGCCACGGCCGTTTTAGAAAGGCCCATGTGGTCCGCGATTTCTGAATACGACATGTGCGCATACGCATTCAGAATGAAGATTTCCCGCGTGCGTTCCGGCAACGTCGCGGCGGCGGCCTCGAGCAGCGCCCGGCGCTCCCGGTCGCAGGCCACGAGCGCCGGAGTCGGAGCGACATCAGGAACGGTTTCAACCGAATCGGTATCCAGCGCCGCGTAACGATCACGCACTTGCTGTTTGCGCACGCGGTCAAGAATCAGATTCCGCACCGTGCGAAAGAGAAACCGTTTGGGCGTCCGGATTCGCTCCGGATTGCGCAGCTTGAAAACACGCAGATAGGCCTCCTGGACCACATCGCGAACTTCATCACCGAGGCGGGCACGGCTCGCCGCGTAGGCTGTCACATCCTGATAGTGCTCAGCAAACGCTCCGTAACTCGCCTCAGGTTGGGTGGTTGCTGCGGCTGGTTGAGGAGCGGATGAAAGCTGCGTGATCACGTGTTAAGCCCTTTTTAGATAAATGCTTAAACGTGAGGACCCCGGCATGGTTCATCCCCATTAGGGGAGGTCGTGGTGCCGTGGTTCAACTGAGACATGTTCTCAAAACAGCGCTCGCCCGATGCACTGTCAAGACCGAGTCTCAAGAAGCCAGCATTTGGATTTAGGCGTTCTCGTTCAATCAGACGGTTCTGAGCGGAAGCGCGCAACGCAGGCTTGGACGCGTGGAATGCCGGAGAGCTGAGTGCATCCAAATCGGAACGATCACCTCCTTGACGCGGCGGGCCTGGCCAGTCCCGTCCTACCGCAATCGCTTCGGAAACGACTATGCCGTTATTTGGAATATTTCGCCGGGCGCTCGGTGTTGGCCGGTGCTTGATCGGTGCTTGGCGCATCGCACCGGAGCGATTGAGGCAATGACTCTGCGAGCGTCCAGTCGGGCTAGTGGGACGTTCGAGAAACCGATCAGGATCATCCCATCCCGACCCAACAGCGTAAAAATCGCCCCGCTTTTAGAGGGTGTTCAGCTTCACGTAGTGGTCGACCAGCAACGTCTGAAAACCGGCATCCCGCGGGTTGTCGGTAATGGTTTCGCCAATACGCAGGCACGGAATCTTGGATATCCCGAGGGGAAGATAAAAGCCGCCCTCCTTCGATCTCTTTACGGTCAGCGGCACCTCGCGATAATTCACTCCGAGCTTCTTCAGGTTTTCGCGATACGAGTCCAGCATCAGCCCAGTGGAGGACTTCATGATCTCACCCGTGTATTGGCAACGGAACGTGTTCATCTCGGGAACCGTGACGAGCTCCACGCGCAGTTCGGCCTTCGCGAGCTTGTAGAGCTCCGAGTTGAGCGCAGATGAATTAAAATCCTGCAGCGGCTCCAGCATGCCGCGACTGGGCGCATCCAGATTATCGATACGGAGAAGAAAGACGCCTCGATCCGATTCCCGTTCGACTTGAAAAAACGGCCCCCGGCGGGCGAGCACTTTGCAGTTCAGCACACGCGCGTTTTTATCGCGCACCTCGATGTAGCTCTCACGAGCGGCCATCACGGCCAGCAACGGCGTGGGTGCGCTTTCAGGCAAACTCGACACGTCTTCAATCACCGAAGGAGCGTCGTCGGTGTTGTGTCGCCAAAGCCCATACGCGATCCCGCTCAAAACGCTAATCAGGAGCAGCGCTTTGGTCATATGGTGAGTTTTCCCGAGCTGAAAAAAGCCGCGCTGGGTGAAGCGCGGCTTTTTCAGACTCCCGGGTTAACGGAGGTCGCTCGTGGTTAGACGGCGAGCGGGATCTTCGCGGCGTCGAAGGCGTAAACCGGCTTCGGTGCGTCGGCGGTCGGAGGATGCGGGATGACCTTCCAGAACTTCGACACGGTCTTGTCCCAGTTTTCCACCAAGCTCTGAGCGTGGGGGCTGGCGGTGATCTTGAAGTGCGCCTGAATGAGCTTCTTCAAGCTGTCGATTTCCTCCTGCGCGTTGAGACGCTCGAGGCCGATCATCGCGGGATTGATGCTGGATTCGAACGAGTCCTTCGCGTCGTAAACAAACGCGAGGCCGCCCGACATACCGGCGCCGAAGTTGGTGCCGGTAGGTCCGAGGACAACCACGAGGCCGCCCGTCATGTATTCGCAGCCGTGGTCGCCCACGCCTTCGACGACCGCGGTCGCACCGGAGTTGCGGACGCCGAAGCGTTCGCCGGCGCGGCCTGCCGCGAAGAGCGTGCCACCGGTCGCACCATACAAGCAGGTGTTGCCGAGGATCGACTGCGCGTGCCACTGGAAGGTTTCCGATGGCTTCGGACGGATGATGATCTCGCCGCCGTTGATGCCCTTGCCGACGTAGTCGTTGGCCTCGCCGATGAGGGTGAGACGCAGACCGTTGACGAGGAACGCACCGAACGACTGACCGGCGGAACCGGTGAACGTGAGGTCGATCGTGCCGGCGGGCAGACCTTCGTTGCCGTGCTGGTAGGCGATCTGGCCGGAGAGCTGCGTGCCGACGTCGCGGTTGACGTTGGTGACCTTGTAACGGGCCACGAGGCGCGCGGATTCGCCGAGGATGACGTCGCGGGCTTCCTGGAGAATCGCTTCGTCGAGGGAGCCTTCGCCACCGAAACGCTCGTTGCGTTCGCGGGTGTGGTAGCGGTCCATCTCGCCCGACGGATCGGGATTGTGGAGGAGGCCGGAGAGGTTGACTAACTTGGTCTTCGGGTTGGCGGGATCGTCGATCTGCTCGAGGAGATCCACGCGACCGATGATGTCGTTCAAGTTACGCGCGCCGAGCTTGGCGAGGTAATGGCGGACGTCTTCGGCAACGGCGTTGAAGAAGTTGATGATGTTCTCGGGCTTGCCGCGGAACTTGGCGCGGAGGTCTTCGCGCTGGGTGGCGACGCCGACCGGGCACGTATTCAAATGGCAAACACGGAACATGGCGCAACCGCCCGCGATGAGGGCAGCGGTGCCGAAGTTGAACTCTTCGGCGCCGAGGAGGGCGGCGATGACGATGTCACGACCGGTCTTCATGCCGCCGTCGGTGCGGAGGACCACGCGGCCGCGAAGGCCGTTCATCATCAGAACCTGGTGGGCTTCGGCGACGCCGATTTCCCACACGGAGCCGGCGTTCTTGATGGAGGCGAGCGGCGAAGCGCCGGTGCCGCCGTCATGACCGGAGACGAGGATGACGTCGGCGTAGGCCTTGGCCACACCGGCGGCGACAGTGCCAACGCCCGAGGAGGACACGAGCTTCACGCAGACCTTGGCGCGCGGGTTCACTTCCTTCAGGTCGAAGATCAGCTGGGCCAAGTATTCGATCGAGTAGATGTCGTGGTGCGGAGGCGGCGAG